>JABHRR010000034.1 GCA_018670095.1 Candidatus Woesearchaeota archaeon | reverse complement strand
TTTGATGGGATTGAAGATACTGACGGTTGTCCTGAAGAAGAACCTTGTTTAGATTCTGACGCTGACGGTATTTGTGATGACGTTGATGTTTGTCCTTTAGAAGCTGAAGATTTTGATGGAATTGAAGATACTGACGGTTGTCCTGAAGAAGAACCTTGTTTAGATTCTGACGCTGATGGTATTTGTGATGACATTGATGTTTGTCCTTTAGTGGCAGAAGATTTTGATGGAATTGAAGATACTGACGGTTGTCCTGAAGAAGAACCTGTTGTGAATCATGCGCCTAT
This sequence comes from Candidatus Woesearchaeota archaeon, assembly GCA_018670095.1. Lineage (GTDB taxonomy): Archaea > Nanobdellota > Nanobdellia > Woesearchaeales > GW2011-AR9 > JABJOX01. The sequence continues at coordinate 15,734 of JABHRR010000034.1, read as the reverse complement.
AGTGTTATCAAATCCTATCACATCAGCTACTGAGAATGTTAAGTATGTTTACCAATTCAAAGCAGTTGATCCTGATGGTGATGTAATTGCTTTTACTTTAGCAGAGGCTCCGAGTGGAATGACCATGACTGATGATGGTCTTGTTAAGTGGACTCCTGAATCTGGAAAGACTCAAGCTAAAGTTGTAATTGCTGTTACCGACGGAGAATTCATTGTCAAACAACAATTTAACATTGGAATTAAAGGAGTTTACCAAAATGTTAAATTGGCATCTGTTCAATTAGCTATGGAAGAAGTAATGGTTGGTGATTATTTATCAGCTCAAGTAAAAGTAGTTAATAATGGAAATCAAAATATGGATGATCTGAAAATTAGTATGATTATTCCTGAACTTGGTTTGAAAAAATCAGCATCTGAGTTTGATCTTAAACCAGGACAAAACAAAAATAAAAATCTGAATTTACAGATTCCATATTATGCCGAAGCTGGAGAGTACTTAGTAAAAGTTTCAGTAAGTAATGGTGGTTTCCATGAACAGACATATAGATTGTTAACAATCTATTGATAAATGACTATTGGAGAATAACTAATGGTTGTAGTTACTCCCCAATACTAAATGGACGAAAGGTTTATATATGACCATCGTTTTAAAGACTAAGAATACAAGAAATAATATTCATAAAAAAATATTTTTTGGAGGAAGAATAAAATGAAAAAATTGTTGAGTTTAATGGCTGTGTTTGTAATTAGCTTATTAGCTATTTCTATGGTTAGTGCTTTAACTGAAGACGACCTGGAAGTAACTAGTGTTAAAGTTAATGGAGACACTGTAGACTTTGCTAACGAAGTTCTTGCAATTGAAGAAGGGCAAGAAATAGAGATCAAAGTTGGTTTGAAGAATGTCGGTGCAGACGAAATTAAAAATGTTGAAGTAGAAGCTGAAATTAGTGGATATGAATATGATGATTATGAGAATCTAGAAGATTCAACTCATCTGTTTGATGTTGCTGTTGGTACTACTAAGTATGTTAATCTGAAATTAGACCTTCCTAAAGGTTTAGACGAAGATGAGTATTGGTTAAGGTTGAGAATCATGACTAAAACTGGTGCTGTTATTAGTAAAGAAGTTAAGTTGCAAGTTGAACCTACCAGACATGGTATAGAAATTGCAGACGTTGCTTTATCCCCTGGAAACACTCAAAAAGCAGGAAGGTCAATTTTGGCTACTGTTTTATTGGAAAATTTCGGAGATAAAACTGAGAAAGACGTTAAAGTTACTGTAGCAATTCCAGAACTAGGAATTAGTGCAACTGAATTTGTTGATGTTGTAAGTACAGAAACAACTGATGAAAATAATAATGTTGATTATGAAGATGTTCCAGAAATGTTTTTACCTCTTCCAGCAACTGCTGTTGCAGGTGAATACAGTTTAGTGGTTACAGCTAAATATGATCATTTTAGGGAAACTGTTACTAAAATCGTTAAAGTTAATGTTTTAGCTAATGAAATGTTTGCTCCTACATCTGATAAGTTAGTTTTAGCTGTTGGACCTGAAAGTCAAAATGTGGCTGCAGGAACTACTGCTAGTTATGCAATTGCATTAACTAACGCTGGATCAAGTTCAAAAGCATACGTTTTAGACGTTGTTACTGGTGACTGGGCAACTGCAACTCTAAGTGAGAGTTTAGTTGTTCTAGAAGCTGGAAAAAACAAAGTTGTTAAAGTTGATGTAACACCTGTTGCTGGCGCTGTTGCTGGTGAACATGTTGCAAGTGTTGCAGTTATGTCAGGCGATGATGTTTTAGAAACAATTGTTTTGAAAGCTAATGTAGTTGAGAGCAAAGCATCTGCTTCTCAGAAGTTTAGTTTAAGAAACGGTCTAGAAATTGCTTTAATCGTTTTAGTTGTTTTGTTAGTAATCATTGGTTTAATCATTGGTTTTAGCAGATTAAGAAAAGACGAAGACGAAGAAGAACAAACTTACTATTAGGTGAGTTGGACATCTTTCTTCCTCCAATTTTTATTTTTTTTCTTTTTTTTTTTGTGGAGGAGCTCTAGTTCTTGTTCTAATTTTTTTATCATTTGAATTATCATCTTAGAAAATAAAATGACAAAATACGATTGTTCTCCGTTAATTATTGAAAAATATGTTCCCTGGCTTAATGAACCTCTTTTTCTATTACAAAAAAGGGACCATAAACCTACTATCCCTTTTCCAGGTTATTGGACCTCATTTGGAGGGATAGTTAAACCACCCGAAACACCAAAACAGTGTGCTCTTAGGGAAGTTGAAGAAGAATTAAGGATGAGAGTTAGTGATGAGGATCTTGAATTCTTTAAATTATACCAAGTACGAAAAGATGCTGATCAACATGTTTATAGGGTTAAGATGCATTCGGAACTAAGCGACTTGAAATTAAGTGAGGGGTCGGGGATGGGTTTGTTTCTTTATTCCGAAATAGAAAAAATGACTCTTGCTTGGAATGCTAATGATATTTTTCGGGATTACTGGAACGAAAAAGTAAAGAAGTAGTTATTAGTTCTATAATCTTTTTATACTCTTAAAAAGATAATTTTTATAATGAAGATTACAATAATCGGGGCGGGACCAATTGGCTGTTATGCTGGTTACTTACTTGCTAAATCTGGACATAATGTTTCTATTTATGAGAGAAAAAAAGAGATTGGTTTGCCAATACAATGTACTGGTTTATTAACTGCAGATTTTGATCAGTTTGGATTTGACAAGAGTTCTTTTTTAGTGAACACTTTTTCAGAAATTGAAATTAATTCTCCAAAGCAGCAGTTGATTCTTAAGGGCAAAGAGTATTTAGTTTGTAGGAAGAAGTTTGACAATTATTTAGCAAATCTGGCTTTGAAAGCAGGTGCTAAGATATTCTTTAATAGTTCTTTTTTGCGTAGAGAGAAAGAAAATCAGATTATAGTAACAGAGAATGGTGAAGAAAAAATTCTTTCTCCAGAGGTTGTTATTGCTGCTGATGGGCCGTTATCTGGTGTGGCTAAGGCGTATGATTTCTATGATTTGAAAAGAAAGCATTATTATGGAATACAGGCCGTAGTCAGGGGTAATTTTAATCCTCAAAGATATCAAACTTATTTTGGTAAAGAGACTTGTCCAGATCTATTTGCTTGGATTGTTCCTGAATCTAAAGATATTGCTCGAGTGGGTTTAGCTACTACTAAAAATCCACGTTTTTATTTTGATAAGTTCATGTTAGGAAAAGATTTTTCGGTGATGGAAATGCAAGCAGGAACAATTCCTTTATATCATCCTAAACAGAAAATGGTGAGGGACAATTGTTATTTGTTAGGAGATGCTTCTGGTTATGTTAAAGCAACAACTTTGGGTGGAATTATTCCGGGAATGAAACAGGCTCAGGTCTTGGTTGATTGTATTGATAATAAAAAAGATTATGGGATAGAATTGAAAAAGTTACGGAAGAGAATGAATTTACATTTGCGATTACGTAGAGTGATGAATAAGTTTTCTGATAAAGATTGGGATTGCGTAGTAAAGTTGTTGGGACAGGAGAAAGTTCGAGAGGTATTTGAAAAGCATACTCGAGAGAATCCTTTTCCATTGGTAATGAAAACTTTGTTGAAAGAACCGAGATTTTTGAAGTTTGTTAAGTATTTGTTTTGATGATGTTTAAATATTCTTGATTTAATCCACCTAATCTAAAGATAATTACTTCTTGGATATTATTTTCTTTAGCTATCTTCAAATCTTGACTTAATTGTTCTTTAGTTAAAATTGGTTCATTGCCTTTCATTCCAATTGCAATTGTTCCGAAAGAAGCAATGAAATTATTTTGATGTAATTCTTTGCCTCTTTGTAATTCTTTTCTGAAGAAATCTTTATTGAATGATGGATGCATGGAATGGTAAAACATTTTGATGATCTTTGCTTTTTTATTGTTATAATGCAATCCCATCTTTTCTAAGAACCAATCTTTCTTTTTTCCTTCTGGATAATATTCGCAGAGATAAACTTTTTCTTTATGGTTGTTGATAAAATTTCTGATTAGTTTTTTGTTTCTGGAAAAGTTAAGAGATTGTGTCAGGAATAGGAGGGGATTCTTTGTTAATGGCAATTCTAAGTCTAACATTACTGAGGTGGGGCTATTTTTTAATTCTTGCAAGATTCTTTTCAATGCATTTCTTTTGGTGAATGGAGAAATCCAATATCCTTCTTTTATTTCTAAAGTTGGCCAGTAGATAAATTCTTTGATGAACTTGTTTTTAATTGTTGATTTGATCTGGTTGAACTCGTTTAGTGATTTAGCAGCTAAGTATAATTTTGTGGGGAAAGTGATTAGGTTAAGTTTATTGAGGTTATTTTTTGTGGGGAATTCTTCGAAAAAGCTGATTAACATTATGATTAGAAATGTTTAGTGGTTAATATGTTTTTCTAAAAAATAAAAAAAATAAAAAAAAATTAATTTTCAGCTAAGTTAATAACTGATCTTAGTCCTACAATAATCACTGAAGGCACTATAAAAGCCATAATACTTGCCACTACGCTTTCTAAGTAAGGTCCGATAAACTGTACAGCTTCTAACGATCCTTTACTAAGACTTGTTACAATCACAATTGCGGTAACAAACAAGACATAGTCTTTAGCTTCTCCGGGGGTAATGTTAAAGAATCCCACTACAATCCCTGCCAAGATTAACAAACTTGTTAAATATGGCACTGCATTTGCTGGAACCATTGTTGAAATCAATCCCAATACTAAAGCAATAACTACGCCTGCAGTAAAAGCATAGGCAATGACTTTGTTTTCAATTTTACTTGCTATTTTTGCCATTTTAATATATACCTCTTTTTTTTAAATTGCTATATTTTAATTATTAGCAATTTTGTATTGCTTATTAAGAGAGGGATATTTTTAAAGTTATGTTACCATCTCAGAATGGAAATGGTTGATTTAGGAACTAAATTTATATATAGTTTTGTTATTTTTTGGTTTACATGCCAACATTAATTGCTTGTTTATCATCTGGAAAAGGAACGTGGAGTGAAGTTGTTAAGATTATGAATTCTCAACAGTGGGATAAAGTTTATTTAATTACCAATCAATTTGGGAAAGATAATTTTAAAGCAGAGGAGAATGTAGAACTAGTTCTAATTGATTCATTTCAGGAAGTGCCTAATTTAGTAGAACAAATTAAAAAACAGATAAATGTCAAAGATTTTGAAGTGGCTTTGAATTTAGTTTCGGGAACAGGCAAAGAACACATGGCAGTTTTAGAAGCAGTTCTGGAATTGGGGTTAAATTTTAGGTTGGTTAGTTTAAAGAACAATCAAGTTGTGAGTTTAGGATTGGAAAGAAATTAAAAACTTATTCCATAATCCCATACCACTGGTAAAGTAATCGATCTACAGCTTTAACAAGGCCATATTCCCAACCGGAAACTTTGATACATGTGCCTTCAACAACTATGCTAGGTTCGTCTGATAATGATAATTCTACTATTGGTTTATTATCTGGATTATTTTCACAACTAATAAGGTCTCTATCTAAACAGCCGTTACCAGCTTCTGTACAAGAACCTACAGGAATCCGATCCATGCCTTTAACAACGTTAAAACTTAACTCAGATACTGATAAAGTGTAATATTTGTTAACTACTTTTGGATCAATGGCAATGTATACTTCTTCGCCAATATTAAATGCAGGGTCAAACTCTCCTTCAATATCAATTTCTTCAACTTCTTTAGGAGCAAAGTGTAATGGTACTTTTAATGTTGTTCCAAATTTGTCCATTTCTGTCCACCACAGACCATCAACTTTAACAAAACTATAACCATTGTAAACATAACCTTCGTCTTCGTCTAAGTTACCATTCAAGTTATCTTGATGTAATTGATCAACGTCGATAACTGCAGCAGAAGTAATTCCATTATAAAAATTAAATCCTCCAATTAACAAACCAAATATTCCTAAAATAACAAGAATAGTTATTACGATACTTTTTGCATCTGTTTTGTCATTTTCTGGATTTTCAATATCTTCTTCAATTGCTTTTCCAATCTCTAAGATTTCTTTTTTTTCAAACTCTTTTTCCATGGCTTGGCCAAATTTAATTTCATCCATTTTTTAACCACCTATTCTTAATTATAATGCTATTTGATTATAATACTCATAGTTTTATATTATTTTCTATTATTTTCCATTCTCTTTAAATATATTGTGAGCTTATCTTTAACTTCTTGCTCTAATTCTTTGTTTAAGCCTATATCTTCTATTTCTTTATTCCAGTCAATCTTTGGGAGGGTGGTGATTGTTCCAGTTAATTTTCTACCTATTGCTTTAATGTCTTCTTCTATTTGATGGGCTTCTTTTGTTCCAAACATTTTAGTAGCAGGAAATTTAGTGAATGCATTTGCTCCTGCTTTGAGTAGTAAACCTACTTCTTCATATCTTCTGGCGGTAGTGCCGGCAATGATTTCTAATTTTGGAAAATTAATTCTTGTCTGGGCAATCCACCACAAATAATCTTCTGTTTCTGGACCGTTGGTATTTTCAAAGATTGTACCTTTGACTGGTTTCAAAGCATAGAATGTAATCCGTTCTAGTTGATGTTTTTCGATGAATTGTTTGAGAAGTGAGAAATCTTCTCTCTTTTCACCCAGGCCAATAACCATCGTCATACTTTTTTGAAAGTCTTTTGTTTGTTGGAACATTTCTTCATAAGGTTGAATTGGTTTATCTGGACAGATTTGGTCATGTAATTTTGGTTCAATAGTTTCGATACTTGAAACGATTCCCTTTACGTAGGGTTTGAACAATTCTAAATCTTCTGCTTCAATTATACCAATATTTAACCAGATTTTTTCTCCGTAAACTTTACTGATTAATTTGATTCTATTGAGCATTTCTTCTTTAGAGAAGATTCGATAACCGCCAGTTAAGAATTCTATTCGCCAGCCAAGTTTTTTGCAGAGAAGTGCTTCTACCAAATCTGAGGAAAGAGATCTTTTGGCAGTTTTAGCATGTTGAATTTTATGTTTAATTGTACTTCGGAAACAGAATTGACAAGTGCCAATGTCACAATACCAGCTCAGGAAAATGCATCTGCCGTACCAAGTGGTATTTGGGAAATTGTCTTTGTAAACTTGGTTTGCTTGTTCTATTAGTTTTTGTGTCTCTTGGTTCATTAGAATGTTATTTTGTGGGTGTGGTTTATAAGGTTTTAGCTAATTTATTTCGTTATTTCTCCTCTTAGATTCATAACATTTATAACATCATAATTCTTCAAATAATTAAAATGGAAGAAAAGTCTGAAAATGATTATATGGGTCAGAAAGTTAGAATGGCTATTGGTTTTATGGGTGTTAAATCTGTTTTTACTGGTGGGGATTCTCCGTTACAAGGGGAAGACATTACTGGGAAACTAGAATATGAATCTGGTGGTTTTTATATAGTGACTTCTGAAGGAGAAAAGATTCCTATTCTTGGGAATGATTGTCTTTTAACTGATCCAGCGTGGAGAGAAGAGAAAATTTTTGGAAATCATCTTGAAGGAAAGATTCTGGATAGATATGGCAATGGTCAAGAAGTTGTTTGGCATGGGCAAATACAAGACAAAGGTTTTCTTCCCTATATGGCTGAGGTTTGTACTGCTGGAGAAACCTTGAGCAATAAGTTTTATTCTGGCGATAATTCGTTAATTCTTGGTGTATTAGATCGGGTGCTGAAGAATTAAAATCATTTCTCTTTTTAAGAATATAAGTAAGCCCCTGGTGAGAGTTGCACTCACGATCTACTGCTTTCTTTCGTTTAGATACGAGGCAGTCGCTATAGCTACTAAGCCACAGGGGCATGATATCTTTGATTAGTTTGATTATATTTTAAAGATTGCGGTATTAATTTAAATTCTTGAACCTGCAAATATTTATATACACTAAAAGAATTACTAATTTTTATGTTTTCTCTAGAAAAAGAAATTAGTTGTTCGGTTTATCCTTTGCCAGAATTGAATAATCCATTTTTACCACACACCATCATTGAAGATGAAGACATGGTTTCTAATTTTGTAGTGAGTTCATTGGATCCACCATTTTATCATAATGTTTTTGAAAGATTGATTGATGATGGAATATTAGGTTTAGAAATTAACAAATATCAACATGGGTCAAGAGTTTTTTATGATTTTTGAACTATTTAATTTCTTTTAACAATTCTTCATTACTCTTAAATTTCTTCTGGCATTCGAAACAAACTGGATATTGTTTACTTTTACCTGGTTTTTTTACGATTGTACCTTTAAGTTTTTCTAAGAATAGTTCAGCGATTTTTTTTCCACAGATTGCACATTTAGCCATTTTAGGAGTTAATATTGTTTATTTAATTTAAACTTAACGTTAATTTACGAAAATAATATAAAACAAACAATCAAATCTACAGCTATGAAGAAAAGAATCGCGATAATTGAGAAAGAGAAGTGTCATCCTAGCGAATGCGGTGATTACTTATGTGCTAAATTGTGCCCCGTTAACAGAACAGGGAATGATTGCATTCTTCCGCATGAGATTCATAAGAAAGCGAAGATTGACGAATTACTTTGTACAGGTTGTTCTATTTGCAGTAATCGTTGTCCTTTTGAAGCTATCCAGATTATTAATCTTCCCGAAGCATTAAACAAAGAGCCAGTTCATCGTTATGGGGAGAATGCTTTCGAATTGTTTTCTTTACCCACACCAATCTTTGGACAAGTAACAGGAACATTAGGTAAGAATGGGATTGGGAAAACTACAGCTTTACAAATACTTGCAGGGTTATTAAAACCAAATTTAGGAAGGTATGGTGAAGAAGTTGATTACAAAGAAATTATCAATTATTTCAAAGGTACTGAAACGCAGAAGTTTTTAATGAAATTACATCTAGGTGAAATCAAATTATCTTACAAATTACAACAAGTAGATTTGATTCCAAAACAGTTTCAAGGAACTGTTCGTGAATTGTTAAATAAAGTTGATGAGAAAGGAAAATTGGAAGAAGTGGCAAAAGAATTACAGTTGACCAATTTTTTAGAGAACGAAATTAGTAGGATTTCTGGTGGGGAATTACAAAGAGTAGCGATTGCGGCATCAGTATTAAAGAAAGGTAATATTTATTTATTTGACGAACCAACCTCTTATCTAGATATCAAACAGAGAGTTAACATGTCTCGGTTTATTCGTTCGTTAGCAGATGAGGATACTTCTATCTTAGTTATTGAACACGATTTAATTATTCTTGATTACATGACTGATTTGCTTAACATTATGTACGGGCAAGAAGGGGCTTACGGAATTGTTTCTGGGGTGAAGAATTCTCGGGAAGGAATTAACGCTTTCTTGGAAGGGTTTCTAAAAGAAGAGAATGTTCGTTTTAGATCTCATCCCATTAAATTTGAAAAAGTTCAGGAACGGCAAGTGGGTAAAGTTGAGAAATTAATTTCTTGGAATAAATTAAGCAAGAAATTAGGAAATTTTCAATTAGATGTTGAAGAAGGTTCTCTTAACAAGAATGAAATTATTGGTGTTCTGGGAGAAAATGGAATTGGGAAAACCTCATTTGTTAAGATATTGGCTGGGTTAATTGATCTTGATTCTGGAGAGATTGATGCAGAAGTAAAAGTTGCTTACAAACCGCAATACTTAGACACAGATTCTTCACAGTTAGTAATGGAATATTTAAATTTGGCTGTCGAGAATTATCAGAATCAATTAATTACTCCTCTGGGGGTTGATAAATTAATGATGAAAAAGTTAAGTGAACTTTCTGGTGGAGAATTACAAAAAGTTTCCATTGTTAAATGTTTAAGTGAGGAAGCAGAATTATTTCTTTTAGATGAGCCATCTGCATATTTAGATGTTGAACAGAGGTTATTAATTTCGAAAGTAATCAAGAATTTAACTGCAGAAAGAGAGATCACTGTTTTAGTAGTTGATCATGATTTAATGTTTTTAGATTATTTATCTGATCGGTTAGTTGTCTTTACTGGTGAGCCGGCTAAATCGGGATTGCTACAAGGTCCTTTTGAAATGGTAGAAGGGATGAATTTATTTTTAGAAGAGTTAGGAATTACTTTACGGAGAGATCCTCATTCTCATCGGCCGAGAATTAATAAAGTTGGAAGTGTTAAAGATCGTGAGCAAAGAGCAGAAGGGAAGCTGTATTATAATTAGCTAGATAACTAACCAGATTCTGGGAAAGAGATTTCTGTTTCGGGAGTTTCTCGTTCCATTCGTTCCAATCGTCTCCTGACTAACTCTTTTTCAACATCTTTACTACTTCTATAGTTTGTTTCTCTGGTTACACCTAAATGATATCTTCGCCAAACTTCTTTAAATGCAACATGAATTTCTTTTCCCACATTATCTGGGCAGTTTAGGAAATCTCTTTCTGTTTTATAAAATAATATTCTCTTGAATTTATCATGGATATCTTGAGAAATATTTTCTCTAGTAATATATAATGACAGATGCAAATTCTTTGCTAAAAATCTGCCTTCTTCTGAAGTGATCTTGGGGTCTTGTAATGCTTTAAGTGATAAATCAATTAGGGCAGCATATTGGCCAACTCCTATTTGTGTTTCTGGTTCTAAAGAAATAAAATTAATTTCTTTTAATTTTTGATTTATTCTTAATTCTGCAATTTCTTTTAATGTTGTAGGATTAACTTCTTTTTCTTCTTCTACCCATTCAGACTTTACTATTGCTCCAAAATATTTCTTTACACGTTGTGAATAAATTATTTTTGCTTTAAGTTCCAATTCTTTGGGAACATCTTCCCAGATGTTTTTATAATTCATTTTCTCTTTATTCTTTTGATTTTTTAAAAGCGGACCATATTTATCCATCACAGAATCAAATCCGATTAAGAATTCTCTTTCATTTTTTCTTTGTTGAATTTTTTTAGTATCAATAATTTTTGCTTCTAACGTTCCTTCCAGTGGTGTTTCTGTTATTTCTGGGAAAAAAAGCTGAACTACAACACTGTCAATTTTTCTATAAGTTGGTTGTTTTTTTTCATCCATAGAATAATGCCCCATTAAAGCTAACGCTATTTGCTAATTATTTGGTAGTAAGATTTTAGATTATTAAAACTTTTTGCTGAAAAATAATAAAAAAAGAGAAATTAAGAAAAAAAAATAAAAATTAAGAAACAGTTATTGTTCCTTGCATACTTGGATGGTACTGACAAAAGTATTTGAAAGTTCCTACTCCAGTAAAAGTAACTGTTGCTGTTCCCCCTACAGGAAGATGAATGTCAGAATCCATGCTCTCAAAAGTTACAGTGTGGGCAATACCTTTTTGCAAACCATCTTCTTCATTTTCTTGCAGATCATCAATCTCTTGTGTATGGGAGCTATAGTCTTTGTTAATCCACTCAACTCTTTCTCCAACTTTGATATTCAAATCTGTTGGTTTGAACTTAAAGTTCTCAATTGCTACTTGATATACTCCTGGAGTTGTCGTAACTGGAGCTGCACTTTCTTCAACTTCTTCTGCTACTGTTTCAGATGTTTCTTCAACAGTTTCAGTTGCACAAGCAACTACTAGCATAGCTAGACTTATTAATGCTAAAATTGTTAATATCTTTCTTATCATTTTATTCTCCTCCTATTTGACAAATATCACACTCTTCATTAAAACACATACATTCTGGTTCAAAGTATTCAGTTTCATGTTTACAGCTTGGACATTTTACTGGTGGTTCTTCTCCAGTATGAATATGTCCACATTTACTGCATTTCCATCTGATAGGTTTATTTCTTTTGAAAACACTTTCTTTTTCAACCATTGCTAATAATTGTTTATATCTTGCTTCGTGTTCTGCTTCTACTTTAGCAATTGCTCTGAACAGTCTAGCGGCTTTTTCATTACCTTCTTCTTCAGCTTCTTTAGCAAATTGTGGATACATTTCAGTAGTTTCATAATGTTCTCCCACAATTGCAGCTCTAAGATTTTCTTTTGTATCATTAAGTTCATTAAGAAGTTTAAACTCATCCTTAGCATGTTGCATTTCGTTTAAAGCAGTTTCTTCAAAGATTTTTGCCAAGTAGAACAGTTTTTCTTTCCTAGCTTGTTTAGCAAAATAATCATATTTGTTTCTGGCTTGTGATTCGCCAGCAAAAGCAGTTTTTAAGTTTTCTTCAGTTTTAGTCATTTTTACCTCCTAAAATACTTTCTTCCAATCCTCTTTATAATATTTATGGAAGAAATATAATGCTATGATGACCATGGCTAAACTAAACCATTGGCCGATTGTAAATCCTTTCCATAAAGTATCTTCTCTATAGAAATCAACGATGATTCTGCCAAGACCTTCCCAGAAGACGAAATTCCAGAAAATAAAGCCTGGGCGGAAAGATTGCCAGAATGTTAACAAAAATAACCAACCGGTGATGATAAACCTTTTTCCAGCTGCGTATAAAGTAGATGGATGTCTACAAATTTGGTCATGTTTTGGAAAGACTACACACCATTTGCCTTGGAATGTTCTGCCAACTAATTCGCCGTTAATGAAATTAGCAATTCTGCCTAGAGCTAAAGCAAACAAAGTGGGGATTGACATGATATCTGCCATTTTCCAAAAGTTTAGTTTATGTTTTTTACAGTAAATCCAGGCTGCAGCAACAATTCCTATAAATCCGCCATGGAATGACATTCCCCCTTGCCAGATTTTGAAAAAGTTTAAGGGATTAGAAAGATAGTAAGCTGGTTCCCAGAATACTTCGAAAACTCTAGAACCAATTAAAACTCCTAACATTAAATAAAATGCAAAATCCCAAATTTGATCTTTAGATAGTTCTAGTTTGCCTTTTTTTCTTAGGTAATACATCCAGCCGATGGCGAGAAAGAAACCTAAAACGTACATTAGGCCGTACCAACGAATTTCTAATGGTCCTAAGGAAAGTAATGTGGGGTTGAGATTGTGAATATACATCTTAATTTGGTAAATTGATACTTATTATTAAATGTTCTGAATATAGCCCTTGCTCTACAGAAAACTTTATATATTAACCATCTCTACTTATTCTATAATCATAGTTAAATAAAATGAGGGTGAAATTATAATGGAAGATAAAGAAAAAAGTTATTCTAAAGAATTACTAGGTAAAACTATTGTTTCTAAAGCAGGAAAGAAGTTCGGTGAAGTGGGCGATTTAATTTTTGAAGTTGGTTCTGGAGAACTAATTCATTTACAGCTAAGAAATCCTACCTCTTACATTGATCGAATGGAATTGGAAAAAACTAAAGAAGGGAGTATCTTAATCCCTTTCAGTGCAGTAATCGCTTCTGGTGACTTTATTGTTGTTGCTGAAGAAGATATTCTTTAATTTTTTATTTTTTAAAATGTCATTTTGGAACCCTGATCCCCGGAAAGCTTATTTTGAGCTTTTAAATAAAGAGTTTAATCAAGTTCTTAGTTCTTTGAGAATTCTACTTCAAGAAGCAGGAGTTAATAGCCCCAATCATGGTGCTAGTACTGAAGAAAGAGAAAAACTTCATTCTGAAATCAATGAAATTATTACAAAAATAAAAAACGTTGAAAAAGTAATTACGGAAATTAAAGAAAGAGTTTAATTTTTCTTATTATTCTTTTTTATTATCTATTTCTAAGTATAACAATGTATATAAGATAGTGATTAATCTCTAAAGTAAGGGGTGATTACAATTAAATCAGAAGATCTAAATTTACATTCTTTAAAAGCTATTTCTCCAATCGATGGTAGACATAGATTAATGACCGAACCATTAGCAGATTGGTTTTCAGAATTTGCTTTAATCAAATATCGACTTTTTATGGAAGTAGAATATTTGGTGGCTTTATCTGAGTGTGTTGAATTTAAAGCAGTAAGAACTTTTACTTTAGAAGAGAAAAGTTTTCTGAGAAATATTGTGAAAAATTTTACTTTACAAGACGCTCAAATTGTTCAAAACATTGATCGTTTCGGTTATCAAGAAATGAAAGCAACCAATCACGATTGCAAAGCAGCAGAATATTTCTTAAAAATTAAAATGAAAGAAAGTTCTTTGCAGGATATGATTGAATTTGTTCATTTCGGATTAACTTCTGAAGATATGAATAATGTTGCTCATGATTGTATGATTCAAGGTGCGTTAAAGTCTTATTACATTCCTGGTTTAGTTTCTTTATTAGATCAATTAGCGGTGATTGCGGAGAAAGAGAAATCTACGGCGATGTTAGGTAGAACACATGGTCAGCCTGCCACCCCTACAACTTTTGGTAAAGAGATGGCCAATTATCTTGACAGATTAAGAAAACAGTTGATTAGATTGAATAATTTTAAATTACCAGCCAAGTGTAATGGTGCGGTAGGTAATCATGCGGCACAACAATTTGCGGCGGAAGAAGTTGATTGGATTTCTTTTACAACAAGGTTTATTGAAAATCTTGGTTTTGAAGCAAATTTAATGAGCACCCAAATTGAGTTTCATGATGGATTTACAGAATTGTTTAGTATCATGATTAGTATTAATAATATTCTAAAAGATTTAGCGATGGACTTTTGGAAATACATTTCTTTAGGATATTTACAACAACAAAAAATTGCTCACGAGGTTGGCAGTTCTACTATGCCACACAAGATTAATCCTTGGCGGATGGAAGTTGCTGAAGGGAGTGTAGGAGAAGCAAACGCTAAATTTATTGGTTTTATCAATAAATTACAAGTTTCTAGATTACAAAGAGATTTATCTGATCATGAAGCACAGCGAGCAATTGGGGTTGGTTTTGCTCATTCTTATTTAGTAGTTTTACATGTTTTAGAAGAATTGGAAAGGTTACAAGTAAATCAAGAAAAGATTTCTAACGAATTGAAAGATTTTGGTAGCATTCTTACAGAAGCTGTACAAACTTTGTTAAGGAAAGAAGGTTATGCACAACCTTATGAATTATTGAAAGATTTTTCTAGAGGAAGACATTGTACGGTTCAGGAGTTGCATGATTTTATTGATAATCTAGATATTAGGGAAGAAACTAAATTAAAACTGAAATCTTTACGGCCAGAGAATTACATTGGTTTGAGTAAAGAATTGACTGAACTTGCTATTAAGAGATGGGAAGAATTCAAAGAAGAGTACGAAGAACCTTTACCGGCGGTTAAAAAAGTGTTTTTGAATGCAGAAATTAAAACATTTGAGATTGTTGAAAAGTTAAAACAAATGGAAATTGAAGTTGTTGATGAGCTTGTTTTTGAAAAAGGAATTTTGTATGTTGGACCAATAAATGAACAATTTCAAGAAGCAAAAAAGAAAGGTTTTATTTGCGTCAACTATGATCCAGAGAGAAAGACACAAGCTGAATATAATATCATTGATTTGTTTGAACTGCCAGACTTAATTAATTCTTTTGGAGGTGACTAAGATGGGAAATATATTTGCAATTCTTGGTGGTCAATGGGGAGATGAAGGTAAAGGTAAGTTTGTTGATTGGGCGGCAAAATATTTTGATGTTTCTGCCCGAGCTACTGGCGGTAACAATGCGGGTCATACAGTTTACGTTGGTGAAGAAAAACATATTTTTCATTTGATTCCTTCGGCAATAACTTGGAAGAATGTTAATTGCTTACTTGGAAATGGAATGGTGATTGATCCTTTAGTTTTATTAAAAGAAATTCATACTTTAGAACAGCGTGGTTACACTGTTGAAAATTTATACATTTCGGGAAGAGCACACGTTATTTTACTTT
>JABHRR010000033.1 GCA_018670095.1 Candidatus Woesearchaeota archaeon | reverse complement strand
TTTGACTCAGTTCTAGAAACAGAACTAAGGAAAGGAGAGTTTACAATCAATACTTTTTCTCCTTCTTCTTTGATATTACTTATTTCTTTTTCTACTAAAGCTTTCAAAACAGTCCGATCTTCATTTGTTAATGTCATAGAACAACTAATTGTACCTTTCTTTTATAATATTTTTGGAAAGTTTTTTGGATACTTAAAAAACACACTTCTCAGTTAAATACACAGTAATTGCATTCATGTATACACTCATAACTCGAAAACTATAAAAACAAGTAACCTCTCACAAAATAAATACATGACTGACAATCAAACAAAACTATTGCTAGTACCTTGTTCTGGAGAAGAAACAACTGATTTAGCTCAAGAAATATTTAAAATTCTACAAAAAGATTATGGGATGGAACAACAAATAGAAATTTTAGATAGTTTCAGAAGAAAAGATATTAATAAAGATACTATTAAAGACAATAGACACCCTTTAGTAAGTGATTATTTCTCAGATTTAGAAGTTCAAGTTGATGTAGGCAGAAACAGATTAAAAGATATCATTAGAGGTAAACACGTGGCTTTAGTTGAACATTTATTAACTCCAAACAGACTAGTCGGAGAAGATGAAACACAAATAGTAGGAGTAAATGATCATATCATGACTGTGCGAGGATTCTTAGATGACATCAGTAAAGTAGACACATTAAAAAAAACCCTAGTAGCACCATACTTAAGTTATGTCCGTTCTCACAGTATTGAGAAATATGAAGAACGTGGTTTTTTCCAATTTGATTCATTAAGAAAAACATTAAGTGATTATAAAGGAGACAAATTAAATAGCCTAATAACCATTGATCCACACTCCATAAAATCTGCTCAAATAGCAGAAAATATGGGGTTAGAATTTCATGCAATAAATCCGTTCCAATCTGGCAGAGCCATTGTACCATACAAATTAGGATTGTCTGGGGGAAAAGCAAAAAAAATATTTAAAAAATTAAGACCATTCCAAGAAAAATTTGCTAATTTAAGAAAAAGAAATAAAAGGAATAATGTTTATTGTGTTTCAGTAGATGATGGTACTGAAAAAAGAACTGAAAACTTTATGGAAAGAGCTTATCCTGATTTAGAACCTGAAGAATTATATTCTATGATTGCTTTTTTAGACAAAGATAGGGTCTCTTATGGTAACAGTTTAGCAGCATTCAAACATTTCAGTCAGATTAACGAAAATAATATTGATAAAGAAGGAACATATGTAATTATCGATGACATGTTCGTTAGTGCAAGAACTGCAAATGATGTTTCTAAGATACTAAAACAATTAGGTGCTAATAGAGTGGAAGTCTGGACCAGTCATCCTGTAACTTCATTAAAACAACATAAAACAGCAAATGACAGAACGTACATTGATCATGTTGTTTGTTTAGACACCATACCACAAAGTCCAGATTTAAATATAGAGTACATAAATGCAAGTGCTGATTTACTTGCTGCAGAATTATACAAGTCTCATCAAAAACTAGTTGCTTCAAGATAAAAAGAATAATTAATTTTTTCTCCAATAACTTTTTAAAACCATTCTAAAAATAGACATTATGCTTACAGAACAACAAAAAGAACGCTTGTATAAACAACAATATAGATTAGTAGGAAATCATTCCGTGGTAAAAGTATGTTTCTGGACAAAGGAATGTGTTCGAGAGAAAAACAAAGTCTGCTATAAAGAACATTTCTATGATATCCATTGTGGCAATTGTTTAGAAATGTCCCCCGCGATTACTTGTAACCAAAGATGTTTACATTGTTGGCGAGACACCTCTGTCTTTTCATCTGGCTGGACCGAAGAAATTGATGATCCTAAAGAAATTATTCAGGGTTGTATTGAAGCCAGAAGAAAATTAATGATCGGTTTTAAAGGCAATGAAAATGTTGATTTAGTTAAATTTGAAAATTATTTAATTCCAGATCATGCTGCGATTTCTTTAACTGGCGAACCTTGTATGTATCCCAGATTGCCAGAATTAGTTGATTCGTTTTTTGACGATTTTAATTTCCGGACAGTATTTTTAGTTACTAATGGAACTATGCCAGAAGTATTAAAGAAATTTGGCAAAGATTCAAAACATTTCCCAACAAATCTTTACATGTCTTTAGAAGCGTTTGATTCAGATTCATATCAAAAATTCAATAATCCTGTTTCTACAGACACTTGGAATAACATCCAAGAGAGTATGAAATATCTTTCCACAATAAAAGATAAAACTAAAACTATCTTGAGAATCACTGCTGTTAAAAAATTCAATATGGAGAAAGCAAAAGAGTTTGTAAAATTTATTGAATTAATGCAACCAACCCATATTGAGATTAAAGGATATGGCTTCTTAGGATACTCTCGAAAACGAATGCAAGAAGAAAATGTTCCCGAATGGAATGAAGTAATTGACTTCTCAAAAGAATTAGCTGAACTAACTGGTTATTCTATTACTGAAGAACACGAACCTAGTACCGTTATACAATTAAGCGTTCTCTAGTTTAGAAATCTATTTAAACGAAAGATTAATTCATTAAATTTATGACATTACCAGATATTAGTGATATATTAGCACCACAAAAAGAATATGCAAAAGCACTAGAAGAAGCAGCACCATTTCATAAAAAAGTGGAAGAAACAAGGATTAAAGCTTTAGGCGTTGGACAAAAAGTTTTTGATGCATATCAAGCAGCAAAAGTTACTAGAGAAGAATGTGATCACCCAAATATAATTAGATACAATGATGGGAATCAAGAGAGGCTTTGTGGTTATTGTAATACTCGAATTGAACGTTAAATAATTTATTCTTTTTTTATAGTTAAACATAACTTTAAAATAAACCCCCTCTTTTATAATCAAAATGACATTAGAAAGACTTATTGCATTACCAGTAATTGCAGTTATAACGGCAGCATCCTATATTTCTTTTGATGCACAACAAAAAGTAAGTGAGGGCCATTTCTATAATGAAACTGATTATTTCAAATATCATCTTGCAGTTGCAAAACGTGTTGATATTAGAGATTGGAAATTATCTCGTGAAGAAAAAATAGAGAAATACCCTATTTTAGATTTGTATACCAAAATTTATTCTCCTGGAATCATAAAAGTAACATAACTTTAAAATAACCGGCTCCTTTTCTAACTAAAATGCCTCATAAAACAGAAGAAAGACATGCATTGTACTTTGAAGCAATCCTTCAACTTAGAGATGTTGATAAAGAAGTAGTTGATTATGTTGAAGATGAGATTGCAAGAGTTAAATTAAGTGTAGCTAAAACTGTAAAATTAAAAAACGGAATGGATTATTATCTATCAAGTAATTCTTTAACTAGAGCTTTAGGTAAAAGATTAAAAGAAAGGTTTGGCGGTAATAATAAAGAAACTTCTAGCTTATGGGGTGTAAAAAAAGATCGAGAAGTTTATCGAGTAACGGTTCTCTTTAGGGGAGTCCCTTTCAAAAAAAACGAATTAGTACTTTATGATGGAGAAGAATGTAAAATCATTTCTTTAGGCAAAGATATTTTCATGCAAGAAGTAAAGGCGGGAAAGAAGGTTCATGTAAGATACAATGACATGAATAGAATTAAAAAGAAAGAATAATAATCATTTCATTCGCAAACTTTTCTTCAATCGAGAAATTTTCATTTCCATCGCTTCTTCGCCAACTTTTACAAACTCTTCTACTTTATCTAAATCTGCCCAACCTAAGCCTTGAAAATGAGGAATTACTTTTACATCAACTTTAGCATTTTTCATTTTCTCTTTAGCCAAATTGCTAATTAAAACACCCATAGTTTCATTCATAACTTTCACAATTGGAAACATTTCTTTACCCGCAATCATCTTTAACACTTTAGCAGGATAAAGCAGTTTGTCAAAAGTCCATTTTAACAATTTCTGAATAAACTTTGGCCATCTCGTGGGAATTAAGTAATTCTTGATATTCAATAATTCTTGAAAAATAAATTTTTCTGTTAAATTAGTAATGAAAGTACTTTCTTTTGCTACCGGTTCTTCTACTCCCTTCATACTTTTTGAAAACAAATCAACGGCAATAACCACGTCTGCCCCCATCTCTTTAACTACTTCAAATGGTGTAGGATCAATTACCCCACCATCAATATAATTATACTTACCTATTTTAGTTGGAGCAAAAATTCCTGGAATAGACATTGATGCCCGAATTGCTTTGGAAACGCTCCCTTTAGAAAAAATTGCTTTTTCGTGCAGGTCTATATTATAAGCAACAACGCATAAAGGAATACTTAATTCTGAAAAATCTTTGTTAACAATTAAACGTCTAATTTTTCTTTCAACTAAATCCCCTTCAATAAAACCGGCTTTAGGAATTTTAAAGTCAACAATCTTTCTCCATTTAGTTGATTTAGCTATATCCTCCATTTCTTTAGGCGTATGATCCGCACAATATAATGCTCCGATAACTGCCCCCATCGAAGTTCCGGCAATATAATCAGGATAAATTTTATGTTTGTGTAAAACTTTCAGAACACCAATATGCGATAACCCTCTCGCTGAACCACCGCCTAAAGCTAATCCTAACTTCAACGAACTTTTTCTTCTTCCTTTGGATTTCTTTTTTTTAATTCTAATCTCCTCTTTTTTTTGTTAATTAATGTTTCCACCTATAAAATTGTTTTGGTTTTTGTTCTTTTCCAAAACATAAAACTTAATAAACTATCTTAATTCTCATTCATAACATGAAAAGAGTGGTAATATGTACATTGATATTAGTTATTCTAATAGCACTAACTTCAACCACAGTCCTAGCTATTAATACAGAACCCTACCATCTAAAACTTCTTGCTGTTCAAGAAAATGGTGAGACCTATACTGGTAGTGATGCAGATTTATTTTTAGAATTAAAAGAAGGTTCTGGTAGAGTTTTCTTAGATACTTTTCCATTAACAAAAATGGATACCCAGATTTCAACCAGATTCGCTAAAGAAATTGCTTGTAACCATTTCAAGTTAAATTGTAACCAATACGATTTCATTTTTACGATTAAAGCTAGATCAAATATCATCGGCGGTCCAAGTGCAGGAGCGGCTATTGCTGCTTTAACTACGATTGCAATTTTAGATTTAGATTATAATGAAGATATTACTATCACCGGAACAATTAATTCTGGTGGAATCATCGGCCCAGTAGGAGGAGTCAAAGAAAAATTGGAAGCTGCCGCCAATGTTAATCTCAAAAAAGTTCTCATTGCTAAAGGAACCAGTCAACAAGAAACATTTGATAAACAGCTTAATCAAACAACAAAGATTAATTTAATTGAATTTGCAAAAAAGAATTTAAGTTTAGATGTGGAAGAAGTAATTGATTTGGATACTGTTTTATTTCATCTTACTGGCGTAAACCTTAACAACAATAAAGTTAAAATTAGTGAGGATACAGAATATAAAGAAATTATGCTTTCATTACAAAATATTCTTTGTAGTAGAACAGAAAAAATTGAAGAAGAGATTTCGCAAGATAACATTGTTTTTAACAATAATCTTAGCGTAGAGATTGATTCTAGAAAAGAAAAAGCAGAAAATGCATCACAAGAAGGAGACTATTATTCTGCAGCCAGTTTCTGTTTCGGCAATAACATTTTCATTAAAAATAATTATTATCAAGAAAAAATTCTTACTAGAGCAATGTTGATCAATCTTTTTAATGTTCTAGAAAAGAAAACTAATTCTTTGGAAAAGAAATTAGAAGAACAAGAAATCAAAACAATTTCTGACTTGCAAACATTAATGGTTGTTAAGGAAAGATTAGGTGATGTTAAAGATCAAATCAAAAAATTTGATGCAGAACGAAACGAATTAGTTCTAGCCGATATGTATTACTTGCTAGCTTATGGAGAAGAACGATATTTTTCAGCTTTATCCTGGATGCAATTTTTTTCAATGGAAGGAAAAAGATTTAAAGTTGATAAAGACTCATTAAGAGATTCTTGTTTGCAAAAAATATCTGAAGCAGAAGAACGTCACCAATATGCAAGTTTGTTCATCGGCCAGTTTAATGTGTTAAATATTATTGAAAAAATTGAATCTGCAAAAGAAGCCCAAATTAAAGGAGAACCAGAATTATGTTTAATTAAAGCTGCCCAAGCAAAAGCAGAAGCTAACGCTATCTTAAGTTCAATGGGTTTAAGTGATGATAATATCGATGAATTTATTGAAAGTAAAATCAAAGCTGTAGAAAAAGTTATTTCCGATAATTCTGCAGAAGGAATATTTCCCATTTTGGGTTACTCATATTACCAATACGCTAATACTCTGAAAGAATCCGAAAAATATATGGTGATGATTTATTTAGAGTATGCGTTAGAAATGAGTGAGTTAAGTATTTATTTTCCAGCTGAAGATGAACTTCGGGGAAAAGTAAATAGTACTTTTCAATTAAAAAGAGATTATCTCTTAATTTTAATGGGTCTCTTAATCGGAGTCTTGGTAACAATAATCATTTTCATTATCGAAAGAGGCTGGTTTAGAAGAATGCCTAAATTAAACTTTATTAGGAATAAATAGGAATAATAATAATAATAATAATAACTTCTGTACCAAATTAATCATAAAATAAACACAATAAAATACACAAAATAAGTACAAAGTGAGAATAAACCCCTGGCAAACCTCCGGAGAGGTTTGCTCGGGGAAAAAGAGGTGATAGATGTTTACTACTTGAGAATAGGCATCCATATTTAAAGCTTTCGGTTATTTTAGTATTTTAGAGTAGTGAATAAATGATTTGTTTTCCATAAGCTTTAAAAATCAAAATTGTGCTAAAATCAACTAATAATTCATAATCTGCAATTAAAAACCTTAATATACTAATACTATTTTCTATAATTTAAATAAATTATAAGAGGTACACAAAATGAGACGAATTATTTTTGGATTAATATTTTTACTGCTAATCAACTCTGTTTTTGCTGCAGAGATGGATTTAGATGCTTTAAACAAGGAATTGGTTGGAAAAACTATTCCTCAACCATTAGACCAATTATTTGGCGATGAACAAGTTAATATCCACTTTAATTTAGAAAATGGAGAAAAACTAACTTTGGGATTAACAACAAAAGATGGTAAATTCAAAACTTTAACAGTAGGAGAATTAAAAGAAGCTTCATTAAACGTTTACTCTTCTGAAAGTACTGTAAAAAGAATTGAATCTGCAAAAGATCCTAGTAAAGCATTAAAAGAAGCATTTCAGAAAAAAGAAATTACCTACAAAGCAGTTGGATTTTTCAATAAAATAAAGTTTTCTGTTCTCTCTATGATTATTCAAATCAGTGGTGGTTTTTCTGAAGAAGAACAACAAGAAGTTGCTCAGACTGAAAAAACTCAAGATAAAGAAGAAACTACTGAAACTGATGATGATAAAGAAACTACTGAAACAGAAGACACTGAAACAGAAGAAGATGACGCTGAAGATACTGAAGATACTGACGCCGAATTAGAAACAGAAGAAGATGAAGAAGAAACTGCTGAAGAACTAACTGGTCCAAAAACTCATATTGTAAAATTGATTGACAGCGGTTTTGAAATGGCTTCAGTTACAATTAAAGTTGGAGATACAGTAGAATGGCATAATGTCCATACTAAAAATCCAAAAAAAGCAATGGTTGTTGGCGCACAAAAATGTAGTAAAGTTAAAAGTGGATTTTATATGCCCGGAGAATTTTTTGGTTGGACTTTTGATAAGGCTGAAACTTGTGTAATTGTTGATGCCATCTTTGCCACCCAAACCATGAAAGTTATTATTGAAGAATAAACAATATAAATAAACAAACGAATAAATATATATCATTAAAAAATCATAAAAAAGAGGCGATAGATGTTGAAAATAGGATTTTTTGAGTTAGAACTTTGGGAAGAAAAGGTAATTAAAGAAACTTTTCCTAAAGATAAATTATTCTTTTCCAAAAAGAAATTAACATTACAATCTGCTAAAAAACATTCAAATCTAGACGCAATAGCCGTATTTGTTCATTCTGAAATCAATAAAGAAATTCTCCGAAAATTACCAAAACTAAAATTAATTACCACGATGAGTACTGGTTATGATCACATTGATTTAGAAGAATGTAAAAAAAGAAAAGTTACCATTTGTAATGTTCCCGTCTATGGAGAAAATACTGTTGCCGAACATGCTTTCGCTTTAATCCTAGCTTTAAGCAGAAAAATTGTTGATTGTGTGGAAAGAACAAAGAGAGGAAGTTTTGAATTAAAAGGGTTGAGAGGATTTGATTTAAGAAGCAAAACCATTGGAGTAATAGGTGGAGGCAATATTGGTCAACACGTAATTCGTATGGCCAAAGGTTTTGAAATGAATGTGTTAGTATTTGATTTACATCAAGATAAAAAATTAGCCAAAACAATGGGATTTAAATATACTGCCATGGACAAACTACTTAAAGAGTCTGATGTTGTATCATTACACGTTCCCTACAATAAACATACTCACCATTTGATCAATAAAGATAAATTATCTTTGATGAAGAAAAATGCAATTCTAATTAACACTTCTCGTGGCGGAATAATTGATACAGAAGCTTTAGTAAATGCTTTAAAGAGAAAGAAACTTGCTGGGGCAGGATTAGATGTTCTAGAAGAAGAATCAGAACTAATCGAAGAAACTCAACTTCTGAAAAAAGAGTTTACTAAAAATTATGATTTGAAAACAGTTGTTGAAAATCATGTTTTGTTAGAAATGCCTAATGTCATTATTACGCCTCATAATGCTTTCAATACTAATGAAGCTTTGATGCGAATTTTAGAAACAACGATTAAAAATATTAAAAGATATAAGATCAGTAAAAAAATTAACGTGGTTAAATAAAAATGAAAATAAAAACTATCCAAAATAAAGTAAAAGTAAAACCTAACCTTTCTGACTACAAAAAAACATATCAAAAATTCAATTGGAAAGATTATCATTCAGAGCTTGAATTCTTTAAAAACAATAAAATTAATGCTGCTTATAATGCGGTAACTAGACATGCCATTTCCAATAATAAAAACAAAACCGCTTTAATTTGTACAAATGGGGAAAAAGAGAAAAAATTTACTTTCTCAGATTTAGAAAAACAATCAAATAGGTTTGCCAATCTTTTAACTAAACAAGGAATAAAGAAAGGCGACCGAGTATTTATCTTTCTACCAAGAATTCCAGAATTATATTTCTGTTTCCTGGGAATTTTAAAAACAGGAGCAATTGCCGGTACAATGTTTCAAGCTTTTGGCCATGATGCTTTGCTTGATCGGTTAAAAAATAGTGGTGCTAAATTTCTAATTACAGATTCAGAATTGGTAAAAAGAATTTACGGAATTAAAAAAGATTTACCTAAACTTAAAAAAATTATTATTGTTAATAAAAGAAAAGTTAAACGTGGAGAAATAAGTTATCCAAAAGAGATCAGTAAAACTTCATCAGAATATAAAATTAAAGAAATGAAACTAACTGACCCCGCATTTATGTTGTACACTTCTGGCACAACCGGTAAACCAAAAGGAGTAATTCATTCTCATCAAGCAATTTTGCAACAACACTTAACTGCTAAATGGATTCTTGATTTAAAAGAAAACGATATTTACTGGTGTACTGCTGATCCTGGTTGGGTTACAGGCATTAGTTATGGAATCTTAGGCAATTTATCAAACGGAGTTACTTCTTTAGTTTATAATGGAAAATTTTCTCCAAAAAATTGGTACAAACTAATTAAGAAATATAATGTTACCGTTTGGTATACAGCACCAACAGCAATAAGAATGTTAATGAAAGCGGGCACAACTATAGTAACAAAATCTAATTTGAAATCGTTAAGACATTTGTGCTCCGTGGGTGAACCTTTAAACCCAGAAGCAATTAAGTGGGGACTAAAAGCGTTTAAATTACCATTCCACGATAATTGGTGGCAAACAGAAACTGGTGCAATTTGTGTTGCAAATTATCCGGGCATGAAAATTAAATCAGGTTCAATGGGGAAACCTTTTCCCGGAATAAAAGCAGCAGTACTAAATTCTAAAGGAAAAGCAGTTATTGGTAAAGAAGGAAACTTGGTCCTTAAACCTGGCTGGCCTTCAATGATGAAAGAAATTTGGCGTAATCAGAAAAAATATAAAACTTATTTTAAAAGAGGCTGGTATTTTTCTGGAGATAAAGCTTACCAAGATAAAGAAGGATATTTCTGGTTTATTGGCCGAGCAGACGATATTATTAAAACTCGAGGAGAACGAGTAGGACCATTTGAAGTTGAATCCGCTTTAGTTGAACATCCCGGAATTGTTGAAGCTGGTGTGATTGGAAAGCCAGATCCAATGTTAGGGGAAGCAATTAAAGCTTTTGTTGTTCTGGCTAAAGGCTATAAACCGGGTAAAGATTTTTATGAAGAAATTAAAAACTTTGTTAAAAAAAGATTAGCCGGCCATGCCTATCCAAAAGAAGTTGAAATCCGTAAAAATCTACCGAAAACTAGAAGTGGAAAAATTATGCGTCGAGTCTTGAAAGCACAAGAACTAGGTTTAGATACTGGAGATTTATCTACTTTAGAAAATGATTAAAATTACCAAAAAGAGGTGTCTAAAATGCGTTTAAAAAACAAAATTGCGATTATTACTGGAAGTAGAAGAGGGATCGGTTTTGGCATTGCTGAAGAAATGGCTAAAGAAGGAGCTAAT
The DNA here is from genome assembly GCA_018670095.1 of Candidatus Woesearchaeota archaeon. Lineage (GTDB taxonomy): Archaea > Nanobdellota > Nanobdellia > Woesearchaeales > GW2011-AR9 > JABJOX01. The sequence continues at coordinate 17,001 of JABHRR010000033.1, read as the reverse complement.
ATTGTTATCTCTGATATTGATCAAAAAGAATGTGAAAATGCTACCAAAAAATTAACCAAAAAATATAAAATTAAAACTTTAGCAGTTAAATGTGATGTTTCCAATAAAAATGAAGTTGATAACCTCATCCAACAAACTATTAAGAAATTCAAACGTATTGATATTCTCGTTAACAATGCTGGCATTGTTCGCTTTGGCTCTTTACTTAAAAAAACAGAAACTGATTGGGATGCAACAATTGATGTCAATCTAAAAAGTGTTTTTCTTTGTACGAAAGCAGCTGCTCCATATATGATTAAACAAAAGTCAGGAAAAATTATTTCTCTTGCCTCCATCGCCGGATTTGTTGGCTTTGATAACATCTCTGATTATTGTGCATCTAAAGGTGCAATTGTAACCATGACCAAAGAGATGGCCCTAGAACTAGCTCAGTATAATATTAATGTTAATGCCATTGCTCCTGGTATCATTAAAACAAAAATGACCGCAGGAATGTTAGCAAATAAAAAACAAAAAGCAGGCCTATTAGCGCAAACACCTTTGGGAAGAGTTGGTAAACCTGCTGATATTGGCAAAGCCGCAGTTTATCTCGCTTCAGAAGATGCAAATTTCGTTACTGGCCATACTTTAGTAGTTGATGGTGGTTGGTTAAGCCGATAGAATTATTGACAATAATTTTCTTGAGTGATTCCTCTTTTCAAATTAATTATTTTTTCCTCTAAATCTAAACCCTCTTTTGGTTTTAAGTTCACAGGAATAGCGTTAAGATTTTCTAAAGCCTCATCAAGTTGTTGTTGAGCAGTAAGTTGATTCTTCCAAGGGCAATCAAAATCAATTGTCCAACGATAAAGATCTTCTGCACAGCCATACAATTCTGCTGGAGAAAGGGTTTGACTTTCTTCCGGAGATTGAGTGGAGTTACCTAAACAAACTCTAAGAGGATTTAGTAAAGGAATAGTAAAATCTTTATGATCTTGCTTGTAATGAGCGCAAGCACTAACAATTGCTGCTGATGCAATAACAGAAAGATAGGTTCTTAGTCCCATTTTAACAAGTAATGAAAAGAACTTAATAAATTTTATCCAACTGAATAATAGAAACCCACAAATAATATATAATCCAAAATTATTAAACAATTTATGATTAAAAAATTATCAATAATTTTCGGCAGTAAAACCAAAGCAGAAGAAATGGTTTATTTAGTAAGTGATGCTAAATATGTTGTCAGACAAGGTTTCTATTTGGAAGAATTACCAAAAGTAGAAAAGTTTTGTAAAGATAACAAGATTCATTTTGTAAAATCAAGATTTAGAGTTCTTCTTGCTGATGAAAATTCTTATTCCAATAAAGGAATCAGAATACCTGAATATGATAAAAGGGAAGGGATGTACTTTTGCTATTTCTCAAAAGATGAACAAAAAGCTTGGCTTGCATCATATTATGAACTGATGAATAACGATAAAGATTTAGGTCTCCTGCTTGGCTATCCTAAATGTTGTGTAGATTTCTTTTGTAAAAGATTCAGCGCTAACAATCCCAATCTGCAACTAGATTCAACAAATATGTTTACTAATCTAACTAAAAGAAATGAAGATGCAGTTCTCATCTCCCATTTCCCTTGTAGTTCTGAATGTGAAGAAAGTATCTTTATGGGTAGAAAACATCTTGATATTATCAAAGATAATGATAAAGATCGAACTGAAGAATTAATTAAAAATCTAAAAAGAGATTAATTAATACAAAATTTAAAGAGAAACCAGTTAAATCTAACTTGATTGAATCTTACGCTTACGTTTGGCCTTTTTCATCTTCTTCCGTTGCCACTTCCAACGCATTTGACCTTTCTTTTTCCAACGTCTTGAACTTCTTTTCATCTAATTGCTTGAGATATGGTTCATTTATAAAGGTTTTGGAAATTGTCAAACAATTTCTAAAGCACAAAGAAATTAAAAATTTCTTGTGTCCAAGAAAAGTATTTACTTTTCTCTGGACCCCAAAAAAACATTTATTTTTCTGTATGGTTTTGGTCGGGTTTAAATGGGTTACTTTTATAAACCAAAAAACATTCCTTATTAAAAAAGAGGTCAACAAAGAATGATTATTACTAGTTTGGGAAATTCTAAAGATATTGCTAAAAAGTTAGCCAAGAAATTAAAATGTAAATATTCAGAAACTACTGTGTCTTCCTTTCCTGACGGTGATTTATACTTAAAATTTAATACTAATCTAAAAAAGAAAAAACTGGTGATTGTGCAATCATTTCAACCACATTCAGATATGAGTTTGTTTGACATCATTTTTGCTGCCAATACCGCTAAAGATCTTGGAGCAAAGAAAGTTATTCTTGTTGCCCCTTATTTAGCTTATATGCGTCAAGATAAAAGGTTCAATGCCGGAGAATGTATCTCCAGTAAAATTATGGCTAAACTACTAAATGAATCCATTGACAAACTTATTACTATTGATCCCCATATTCACCGCTATAAATCTTTGAAAGACATTTTTACCATTCCTACGAAAATGTTAACTGCCAATCTTTTAATTGCAGATCACATTCAAAAAAAATTCAAGAACGAAATTATAATTGGCCCAGATGGAGAATCTTATCAGTGGGCAGAATGTATCGCTAAACATATCCATGTTGATGCTACTGTTCTTAAAAAAACAAGATTCTCTTCAAGACATGTCCAAGTTAAAATGATTAACCCCATTCCTATCAAAGATAAAAACGTAATTATTGTTGACGATATTATTTCTACTGGCCATACTATCGCAGAAGCTGCTAAACAAGCTAGAAAAATGGGTGCAAAATCTGTTTCTGCAATTGGAGTGCACGGTTTATTCGTTGAGAATGGCATGGAGAAATTGAAGAAAGCGGGAGTGAATAAAATCATCACTACCAATTGTATTGAACATCCTACAAATAAGATTGATGTTACCCCATTATTGTTAGCAGAATTAAAACGCGAGAAAAAATAGCCCAGTTCCTATAATTTTATAAAAAAAAACAATTCTAATAGAAATTAATGGCTAAAAAGATTAATGCAGAAATTTTAACGGTAATGTTCATAGATATCGTTAGTTATACGAAAACAACAACTGATTTAGATCGAGAAAACTTTAACAAATTGCATGATGTTTTTGATAGTCTCTGCCATTCAACATTTGCTGAACATTCAGGTAAAGTCATCAAAAAAATAGGTGATGCTTTCTTGGTTACATTTAAATCCGCAACTACTGCTGTTCTTTGCGGTAAGAAATTACAAGAAGAATTCTGGGAATACAATAAAGGAAGAAAATCAAAAAACCCGTTAAAAATCAGGGTAGCTATCCATGCTGGAGAAGTTCTACATCGAAACGGAGATATCTATGGAGATACAGTTAATACTACTTCAAGAATTGAAAGTATTACTAAACCAGGCGATGTTGTTTTCAGCGAACCAGTTTATACTGCAATGAATAAAAATGAATTTTCTTATACCCATATTGGATTAAGAAAGTTTAAAGGAGTTAAAAGACCATTAAGAATTTTTAGAGTTCTAACTAAAAAAGATGAAATTCTGAGAAGAAAAAAGAAAATCAAAAGATTCTGGAAAAAGATTAAGAGAGTAATTTTTTTAGTAGTTCTATTATTAGCAATATATTTCGCTTATAAGTATTATAGTGGACTTTATTTCTAAAGAACAAAATAAAGAATCACCGGCAAAATCAAACAACCCATCAGATGATTCTTTCCAATGCCCCATGAAGAAGCAAGTATTCCAATGGCGGTTGCTGTAATTAATATTGTCAAACCAATAAAGCCATCAAAAAAAAACGTCAGCAAAGTAATGAAACCAATAATGCTCCAAACAATATAATTGTAATTAATTCTTACGATATACTTAGAAAATATTTTAGATAAATTGATGGCTAAAATTGCTGCTACTCCACCAACAATTAATGCCACCCCTAAAAATAAAAATACTTCTTGTAAACCAATCTCGCCAAGTAATTTGTTCACTGTTAATATCGCTCCATTTCTCGCTTTCTGTAAAGCATAAGCAGTGCCGATACTAATTAAAAAATTTGCTGTGTTAACTTACGTTTTTGAAGGCATTAACTCCTTTTTTTAAGGAAATTAATATTGCCTAAAAGCAAAGTTAATACGGCCTATTCGTAACTTCAGATATATTAATTATCATTCACCAAAAAATACTTTTCTTATGAATCTTCTTATGTGTGCTCTTCTTAATCACAGATAGGTTACTTGAACGGTTATTGATCTTATTCCCATCTTTATGGTGAACTTCATATCCTTTGAAAACTTTACCACCTAATCGCTTCTCAGCAACTCTTTTATGTACACTTTTAGTTTTACTACCAGACTTATAGACTTTATATCCACTTTTATTCTTAAATATTACCATTTTTATTTGTTAAATATTTTTTTGATTGATTTTACAAACCCTGGGTTCGAGAAAGCCCTTGTCGCTTCTTCACTTTTTCTTTTCATAAGATTCTTTGAAATTCTTTTTTTAAGACTCTCAGGTTTACGAAATTCTTTGATTGTTTTTTCTTTTTCTTGATTGTTTTTCCATTTAAACTTTCCTGCAGAATTTATCTCTTCAATATCTTTAGATGATAAACCCAGACCTCTTAATTCATCAGAGTCATAAGAACCTTCTCCTTCTTTTAGCCATAGCAACATAATTTTTGTATCTTCAATATGTGTTTGCTCAACTACTTTCTTTAATTCTTCTTTGTCTTTTTTCTCAAAATATTCTTTCCATTTTTTATCTTTGACAGGTTCTGTAAGATTATCCAATTTTTGAATATCTGTTAATATATCATACTCTTTTTTAATCTTTTTTTTAAATATTCTCATCTTTTTAATATTCCACTTCTTTAAACTTAGTTCTTTGAGTACCAGAATGTTCACTCTTAATAATGTCTAAAGTATTTCTAAACTGTTCTGTTCGATGACTAATGATATCTATGTTAGCTTCTGCCTTCTTTTGTTCTGACCTAAGCTTACTTAAAAATCCTTTATTATAACGGGTTTTAGATAATTTTGTTTCGGCTTCTTTCTTTAAGTGATCATAAGCACCAAACTTATCATTTACTTTTGTAATGGTAATCTCAAATTCATACAAATTGGCATTATAATCAGAAACTGCTTCATTATATTTCTTTTTAATATCTCTAATTTCAGATTCAACTTTATCAATTTTATCAAGAACTCTTTTAAAAGTAGATTTTGAAGCATATTCTGGATAACTTTTAAGATAATCCATCATAGAATCATACCTCATTTCATCAACTTCAGAATCTTTGAACTTTTGTTTAACAGTAATAGAATTAACTTTTCTCCCTTTTAGTGTTTTGCTCCACATCTTCTCTTCAAAGTCGGTTTCTTTCTTTAGAACATTCCCTAAATTGGTATAAGCTTTTGCACGTTCATCTTCGTGTGCTTCAATGTCTTTTTTTAATTTAGGAACTTTTGAATATTGTTTTTTTAGTTCACTATTTCTTCTTTCTAACCAATGAACCATATTAATAATTGCAGTCCAAGTGGCATCTAATTCTTGTTGATACCTATTTTTTAAGAATATAGCATTATCCCTACCAGATAATTTTCCTTGCATAGATGGATTCTCTCTTATTGTCCTGGGTGTGTGTACTGCTTTTCTAAATCCAGTTCCAGTATCTGAATTCCCATACTTCTGATTATATCTTCTTTTTTGTGCTGTAATGTTTCCTTTTCCTTTTCTAATCATTGTATTTCCCTCGTTATTTTTATAACAACTATAACATAAACCTGTTCCATAAGCGTACTTAGCTTTGATGAATCGGTTACACCTTTTACATTTAGATCCTGCCATTTTATTTGAAATACTCCTTGTTTTTTAATTTAGTTGGTATTACTTCTGCTTCAAAAAACTTAACCATTTGTTTTACTGCTTCCTGCTTTGTATTCAAGTTGTGGACCAATTTATAAATTTCCACAATCTTATCTTCTTCCTTTGACAAGTCAATTAGTATCTTTACCATATGTAACATGGTGTTACAAGAGATTATATATAAACTTTTCGGTATTTTTTTACCAAAACTTTATAATTCCAACTAAATAATGAAACTTATGGATGATAATTACATTGCAATAAAAGAATTAACCATAAAACATCTTCATGCTTTAGTGGATTTAGTTAAAGGAGATGGAAGAAGAAAAGTTCTTGTACACGAATGGGTTCTGGGAATATGTAGTCATTGGAGGGCTTTTTCTCAAATTGATGGTAATTCTTCTCAATCTGAGTTTATTCCAAGAGTTTCAATAGGAATACAAGGAATTAGAAACCGTTTTGATGAAGGAATGAACCGTCAAAGAACTATCAAAGAACTGAGATATGTTTTTGACATTTCAACTTATTGTTATTTTGAATATGGGGCAAGAGAAGATGTACTTAATAAAATAAAAGATTATTGTCATTCTGCAGATAAATTACTTGGTGAAAAAGCACTTTTTCCTATGTATGAAAAGTTTATGATGAGTAGAGCAATTATTCCAATTGTTAATGGAGCAATTGATAAAATTGAAAAATTAAGTGAGAGTGGAACAAAAACCCTCGAGAAAATAAGAATAAAAGAAGAGATAAATGATGCATCTGGATTAGAAAAAGAATTTACGAGGATTATAAGAATAGTTGTTGATACATTTTTTAAGTCTATTAAAGAAAGTCCAACTGATTGTGAATATTATATTTCAGAGTTAAATAATTTTGTTAAAAAATGTGAAAAACTTAATTATGAAAATTTAATAAATAATAAACAGAAAGAAGAGTTAGAGTACGTTGCCAGATTTATTTTTATTCAAGAAACATTATCCAAGACAATAAGATTTTTTAGAACCCCTTATGTGGTTTGTAAAGATATTAATTTGAAAACTTTTAATTTAAATGTTATAGATAGTAAAAGAAATTTAGATTTAATAACTAAAAACATTGTTGATATAATTTCTAATCAACTGATGGAAGATTTAAGAAACAACCCTTTATATTATGAAGTAATTTGTGAAAAGATAAACCAAGTTAAAGATATGTGGGAAAATTTGGCACCTGATTTTCTTACAAAAAAGCAAATTTCTTTTATGGAAGAATCAGAAAAAAGAACAGAGCGTTTACTTGAAGTTATAAAAAATAAAAAAGAAATTAAAAAAATACTGGAAGATTCTTTTCAAATACTTTCAAGAGTGGATCCTGATATTCCCCGTCCCAGAAATCAAAGTATTTTTGACAAGATTTATTGTGCTGAGGTAGAAGAATTTAATGAAAAAGAAGTATTTACTTATTTATTTAATTCTTATCTTGATATTGTTAATAGGTTCCCACCACAAGGAAAAAAATTGTTAAATCATCTGAAAAAATTAGTCAAAGATATTGAAATAAAGTTTAATGCTAAATACCTGAGAAAATTGTGTGATGATATTGATAAAGTTGCTTACTTAGAAATACTGGTCAAAAATATATTTGGTAAAGGTAAACAAGGAATAGATGTTTTAGTTTATCAAAACAATTGTAAATTAGCACAAAAAGCAACAAATAGTAAAGGGATAGTTAAGTTTGAAGAAATACCTCGAGGAAATATTCAAGTTAGGGTTCTGGGCAAGAGGCTAAAAGAGAAAGAATATATGTTGAAAGAATATTACAACTCTTATAGCATTAGATTAGCTAAGTTTTAACATTTTTAACAGATTGATTTTTTTTCGTATCCTTTTTACTTACTTCTGATTGGATTTGTTTAATTAAACTATGTTTTTCTGATTCGATACTTTTTAATCTATCTTTTACCAATTTCTCTTCATACAATAATTGCATAAATTGCAATAGCATCCAATGATCTTCGGGTAGTTTTGATAATATTTTAGCTTCCGCACTCATATTTTTAGGATCATACTGCCATTTTTTTTTTTGCCCTTTGATATTAATGTACCCTTTTTGTGTTAGAAATTTCTTTTTAGCTTTGTCGCTCTTAGTAGACCCTAAATAACTTTGAACTAAATGATGGTGCCAAGTTATCTTAAATAAAGGATCTGCAAATTCTTTTACAAATTGCTCTTTTCTGATTGGATCTGATTTGTAAGCAACAGTTCCAAGTTTAATTATAAAGTCTTTTGGATTACAAAAGTTATTATTTAAAACAAGCATAGCGCTATGTTTCCCATCACCTAAATCTGGTATTGGAATTGTGGTGACAGTAGCACCTTTAACCCACCCTAATGAGTAAGTAAATTCTGTTGGAAATGTAACATATAAGTTGTTTCTCATTAATCCTAATATTCTTTCTTCTTTCTTCTTTTCAATCATTCAACATTTGATAACTCTCACTCATATAAAAAGTTTTTGGAATTTGTATATACAAAATTATGATATAATAACTAATCTATTGAGTATTTATGATTACGAACGAAACGTTAGAACGAATAAACAACCCAATTTTTGTGTATATTATTCGAAGATTGAAAGAAGAAAATCTTCTGGAGGATAAAAATGAACCAAAATGATATTGAGAAGTATGTAAACAAACAAGTAAGGCTGTATCAGAAAGATGATAAAACATTCTGGACAGGAATTATCAAAGATGTTAATCCTTTAGCTACAACAATTAAAGACAAGTTTGGAAGACTTGTTACTGTTGAAAATGCTGAGATAAAAACTATTTCTGAATGGAGCTAAAAAATGGAAAGAAGACTGAGCGAATCCGAACAAGAACTTCTTGATGAAAAACTATCTTTTGACAGTTGGATAGATTCTTGCGAAGAGTTAGAGGATATGGAGGAAAAATAAAATGGATGAAAGACTGAAAGAGTTATTAGAAAAACCCTTGAAAATTAAGACAAGGACAGGAGAAGAAGTTATGGATATGTTTGTTTGTATTGAAAAAGCAATAATTGATAACGAATTTGTTTCTTCAGAAGAAATTTTTGGAAGAGTTAATAACAAAAGATTTTGGAAAATCTTGACGAATATTCACAACTTAGAGGTTTTTAGGATGGCCCTAAAATGGGTCCTAAAAATGGAGGAAATATAAAATGACTGAAGTAGAAAAAGTAAGTGAAAATGGATCAATTGAATGGGGTCTGTTTGAAAGCAAATACATCAAGTTAGAGGAAGCTGAACCATCAGACCTTACTCTAACCGATTGGAGACAAACTGAAGAAGAATACCAGGGAGAGGTAAGTGATGGAATAAGATGTGAAGTAATTAGTGAAAATGGACAAGAAGTAAAGAAGATTTTGAAATCTACTTCTAAGAGATTAATTACAGCATTGAAACCACACATTATTGCTGCAGAGAAATCTGGTGAAAAGAAAATCCGAGTACGGATTACAAAAACTGGAAGTAAGTTCAACACCCAGTATAATGTTAAGCCTCTTAATTGAGGCACTTTTTTTTATAAATGAAATTAATTGTTGATAGTAGGGAACAAAAGAGTTATGTTTCTATCTTAGAAAGAGTGGGTGTTGAGTGTACTGTAAAGGCTTTAAAGACAGGGGATTATTCTATAGAAGGTTTAGAATCTTCTTTCGCATTAGAACGTAAAAGTTTATCTGATTTTATATCCAGTATAACTTTGGGAAGAAGCAGATTTAAAAGAGAATTAGACCGATCAAGGGAATTAAAATATTTTGCAATCATTATTGAATGTAGTTATTATGATATTAAGAATAAGAATTATTATTCAAATATAGATCCGAAATGTGTTCTTAATACAATCTTTAGTTTTAGTGTTAAATATAATGTACCTGTTTTTTTAGTAGAATCAAGAGAAGGAGGAGCTTTAGCAGTTCTAAGATTATCACAATTTTATCTTAAGTATTATCAAAATAAAGAAGATGTGGATAAAAATGAATGATTATCTAAATAAATTTGTAGGTTACTTAATATTTGAACCCTACTTGAACATTTCGAGACTTACTTTTTATCTTAAAACACAAAAGGTCACTGAAGGTTCATCAAAAGTTCATTCTATTTTGAACCTTGTAGATCCTTTAGGTTTCATCAGGGTTCATTTGAAGGTTCACCCCTTTTCTTTAGAAAAGGGTGATCTGAACCCTATGAACCAAAGGGGGATAGTTTAATATGAACTTACCTCTAAGAGATTATTCATACTTTGAATCTTTGAAGCCTGAGAAAGATTATATTATCAAAGACGTAATTCCTGTTAAATCTTTAATAATGGTGGTTAGTCCTCCAGCCCAATTTAAAAGTTTGATAATAGTAAATATGGCTATTTGTATTAGTAAAGGTAAAAAGTGGTTAGGACATAGAACTAAACCCAAGGGTGTTCTAATTTGTGATAGAGAGAATAATGAAACTATTGTTGCTCAAAGATGGAAACAAATGAGGAGAGGGTTGAGAATCAGAAAGAAAGATGTTCCATTATATTATCTTCCGAGAACTGAGGGGGATCTTCTTAAACAAGAATTTATTAATAACCTAAGTCAAACAATTCAATCAAAAAATATTAAACTTTTAATATTTGATACACTTCATAGATACGGTGATTATCAAGAGAACTCTGCAGATGATCTTTCAAGGTTATATACTCAATCTTTAGCACCTTTAATAGATTCTACTGGAGTTACAATAATCTTTCTTCATCATACAACTAAACAAGGTCAATATAGAGGTACAGGAGATTTTAAAGGGATGTGTGATTTAGTTTATGAAATTAAACGTACTAAGAATTCTAATTATTTTACTTTCAATAATAGTAAAGGAAGAATGGGTGAAAGAGATTCCATTAAAGGTCTTTTTGAATTTTCTGATAAATATATTAAAATTAGTGAAATTAATGGTTTATTACCAACTGTAGCTAATAAGAAAGAGATAGTCCTTCAAGAAATCTTATTTCAATTTTCTAATTCCAATACAATTCTTAAGAAATCTGAAATTGAACAGAAGTTAAAAGAAATTAAGTTTAATTATTCAGAATCTACCCTCAAACGGGCTTTGAAAGATTTAGTAGAATCTAAAAAACTAATTCAACTTGACAATAAAGAAGGATATTCAAATCAAACTACAGAGGTAAATAACAAATGACTACCCCCACCCCCCTACTAAATAACAACCAGAATCAATCTGTAGCAATAGATTGTCGTGATTTAGCAATGAAAATGGCATTGAAGAAAGGAACACCTAATGAGAAAAGACAATGGCTTAAATTAACATTATATGCTTGTCAGACTATTAATTCCATACACAATTCAATGGATCAACAGAAAGTTACTGCTCAATTAGAGGTGATTAAACTTGCAATTGGAAAAAATATATGAATCTTTTAATGGTGAACAATTAGCAAATTATATTTATCAATTATTTTCTAAAGTTATGGTTAAAGAACTTTCCATTGAAGAAGCTAATGAATATGCTCAAAGAAGTATTAATTATGCTCAAAAATCTTGGTCTAACAGAAAGAGTACGGGATTTTATAAAGCAGAAGTAGTAGAAGAGTCAAGGAAATTTTGTGAAAGAAACACTGAATTATTATTAGAAGATTTAGAATCTTTGTATGAGAAGAATTGGGAATTGAAGAAAATATTTGTTAATTGTATGATCTCTACCATTATTCATTTTGCTAAAGAAGATAAAGATAAATTTTTTAATAATGAAGAAAATGTTTTAATGTTAATTAGGTGGATTGAATTAAAAGAAGAAATAGAAAAAGTGCTTTAATCACAAGATACTTTCATTAAGGGAAGTATATCTTCACTCAAACAAGTACAATCATAAATATTGTCGGTATTTCCTTCAACAACGGTTCCATCATAACAAATAAAATCGCCATTTTCATTTTGGTATTTATCTATAAAATTTTCTTGTTTAGCTTCACCATTTTCAGATGTATAAGTTATATTACCTTGTTCAAATTTTATTACAGCATTATTCCCCTTTTTAACAGATTCTAAAACATTTTGTAAGCATTTATCTTCATTTATTTCACAAACATAATTTGGTTTTGAATATACATCTAAATCTGATAAATCATATTGGAAGACATAACCTCCATCATATAAGTCTGCATCATCTACTTTATCTTTTCCTGTTCCAAAAAAACTATTTATTATTGATGGGCTTAAGCCAGTTTCTAAGATGACTTTTTTAAATTCAAAATCCTCATTGGTATCAAAGAATATAGAACCTTCTCTAATGACTTCTGGATGAATCTCTTCTAATAATTTAAGTCTATTCTCAAATTTGTAAATTGTTTTTGGTGAATATTGACCTTGATTCTTTGTTAATAAAACTGGTTGTGGGAAAAAAGTAATTACTTCTTTTCCATTATTTTCAACTATAAAATCCATTCTAATCATTTCTCTATCATCAAATTTCATTAGTCCTACTGATTTTAATATTATAGTCATTCCGTAATTATCCGTTTTTAGAGATTTTATAATATTAACATCTTTTTTTGTCAATTCCCATTTTTCTATTGCAGATAACTCTTTTGTTTCTTTTTCTTCTTGAACTGTATCCCACGAACTTACAAAGAGTGCGGTGCAACCACCAATAATTAAAAAAAAGAATAAGAATATTGAACCCAGTACAATTAAAACAATATGTAATGTGCTTAATCCTTTTTTCATTTTATTAATCCACCAACACACTTTTTTGTACTGCTTCAAATGTTTCTCCTTGAGAGATGAACTTTGCTTCTAAATAACCAACACTAAAACTTCCAAATCCGTGATCTTTATCATATTCTAACTGAATATCTTCAATAAATGCACAAGACTTGCCTCCACACGTTCCGGAAGTAAAGTCTGTAACATCGTATTCTTTAGTCCATTTTTGAATAAATGTCCCTTTTTGGTCTCCCATCAGTCCCGTTCCGTGATAAAGAGAAACTTCTAAAGTTCCTTTTGTTCTAATAGTTACTTCTTCTTTAGCAAACACTTGTAATTCAAACAGAAGTCCATCCTTCTCTGCATCAGCATCCCACTGGTCTGCCTTACTCCAAACTTTAATGTAGGATACTTCTTCATTCCAAGTTTGAATAGTTTCTTTAATCTTTTCTAATCTTTCATTCTCTTCTTTTAACAATTCTTCAATTACTTTTTTTTTACTTGCAGGTGCTGTTAATTTATATTTCTCTAACTTTTTAATAATGCTTTTTGTAATTAATTCATATTTTACAGCATCATTAGAACTTAACGCATTAAAATAATAACTTCCTTCTGAATCTTGATATTTCTTAAGAATTAAGTTTCTTTCATCAATTAATTCTTCAATTTGATTATAATCATTATTAGTTGGTTGGACTTTAGAAACTTCTTCTTTAGTTTCTTTAGTTGTTATAGGAATATCCTTTGTGGTTGGTTCTATTACTTTATCTTCTGCTGAATTAATTACGCCTGCAAAGAATACAATTATTATTACAATTATAACTAACCATTTATTTCCGTTAGAAAACTTAATGTTCATCTTTCTTTGAATTAATCCACTTGTTGGAGGCAGAATAAGCAAAGAGAGTATAATCACGAGTGATCCAAAAACTATTGTATTAATCAATAAAAAGAGACCCATTAAAATAAAGAATAAACTAAATATCCAAGAAGCAATAAAACCTACAGTGATTTTCTTTCTTTTATTCATTGTGATCATATAACCAAAGAACATATATAAAGTTTATCTTTGTTTGTAGTGATGTATCCAGGTATCCTATTTTCTTCTAACATAAGAGTTAACCCAAGTTTTTGAAGGTCTTGTGGGTTGTGCTACAGAGTATGGGACTTTTCTCCAATGTCCTTTAACAACAACATATCCACCATCTCCCCCTTCAGCAAAACTTACTTTTTGTATATAAAAATCAGTTATATTATAATCTTTAATGAACTTAGATGTGTTTCCTTTAGTGACTTCTTCTTTACTCAAGTAATATAATTGTGGTGGACTACTTTGTGCAGAACCTTTGTCATAAGTTTCTGTTCCTTCATAAGCTTCTGGATGAAACGCAACAAAAAGAAACAATGCATTATCATCAACTTCTATTAATTTGATGAACTGAACAACAGTATGCATTGAATTAATTTTAAACCCCATTCTGTGTTTAATTGTGTTAGTCATTTCTCCATCTTTGCTTACTTCAATTAATGCAAACTTTTCTTGAGCTGAACCTGATCCCTCGTAAACATAATTTACTTTAGTACAAAACCCATCCTCTGTGCATTTAGAACACCCAACTATTAACATTGGAAGAATAAAGAGAAAGATTAATTGCCATTTTTTCATCTTACAGCTAAACCAGTTTATCTATATAAAAATTTAGTTAAATTTATAACATTTCTCTCCTTTCACCCACTCAGAGGTGTTAGTTTGTTAAATCACAATTTAAAGCGAGGTTTGAAAATGGGGAAATATATTGTCTTAGTTGCGGTTCTATTAATACTATTAGTTGGCTGTGGTACAGCTCTTGCAGGTCAAGGGTATGCTAACTGGAATTATGAACAAAAACAATCTTATTGGGGTTGTATTAAAGAGAATTGTGTTGATTTTTTAAAAGCAAAACAATATAGTGAATGGAGAAGTTGTGCTTGGAATTGTTTTTCTCAAGCAGATGATTATGTTCCTCCACCCGTAGAAGAATTATTTTGTGAAGATACGGATAATGGGAAAGATTACAAAAACTTTGGAACTGTTACCGATAATAAGAATCCAGAGGGTAAAGACGATTATTGTTACACATATTCAAGTGGGAAAGAATATCTTTTTGAAGGGGAATGTGTTAATAACAAATATTCTTATGTTCAAAAGAGTTGTAAAGAAGTAGGAGCAACTTATTCTTGTGTTGAAGGTGCTTGTGTAGAATTAGTTTGTGATATTACAGAAGTTGATAATGGACAAGTAAGTGATTATCCCGATTGTGAGATTAATTGTAATGAGGGTTATATTTTAGAGGGTGATATTTGTGTTGTAGAATTTCCTAATTGTATTATCCCTATAAATGGGATGGAAATAACCGAAGATACAATGCTTTGTCCTGGAGAATACGAGTTGCCTAATGGGATTAGCGTTTTTACGGATGGAGTGAAATTAGAATGTAATGGTGCAACATTAAATGGCGGAGATAGTAATGATGCGGGGTTAAAATTATATTTCCATAACGGCGTTATAGAGAATTGCAATGTTAAAAATTATCGTACTGGTATTCTGATTGGTGTACAGGGAGATGTAGAACCAATTCTTTCAAACAATGTTTTAAAAAACAACAAAATGAATAATAATGAATATAATTTTGCTATTACGCCTGGAGGAAAAAATAGCGATTGGTATATCAATGACATTGATACTTCAAATTTAGTAGATGGAAAACCAATTTATTATATTGTTGGTGGACAAGGTTTAGAAATCAACACTTTAAGTAATGCAGGACAAGTTGTTTTGGTTAATTCACAAGATATAACTATTGAAGGATTAGATATATCAAATGTGGGGCCGGGTATTTTACTTGTAAATACAAAAGATTCTTCCATAATAAACAACAACATTGATGTTACATTGTGGGATGGTATCACTTTAAAACATGGTTCAGTAAATAATGAGATTAATGGGAACTCAGTAATGACAAATGAATATACTACCGGGGTTATGTTAATGGAAAGTTCTGATGAGAATACAATTGTTGGAAATGAGATTTCGGATAGCGTTGAAGCAATAATGTTACATCATTCATCAAAAAACAACGTAGCTAATAATATTATTATTGGTGGAACCGCGGGAGCTAGGGGAATTGAAATGTATTATTCTAATGAGAATACAATTAATGGGAATCTATTTGAGGGGATAACTTGTGGAATGAGTAGAAGTGCTCCTTTAGTTTTTGGGTATTCTTCAAACAATTTAGTGTTTGAGAATGATATTGACGAAAATAAATGTAGTTTTTATATAAGTCATAGTTCTACCAGTAATTATATCTATAAAAACAATTTTGTTAATAGTTTTCTTAAACTACCATTTATTGATGAAAGTAGTGGTGGGAACTTATTTTCTTTGAATGAGGAAGGTAATTATTGGTCTAACTACGACACTCCAGAAGAAGGTTGTGATGATACAAATAATAATGGTGTCTGTGATGAACCTTACGGGATTGATGAAAATAATCAAGATAGTTTTCCTTTTAGAGAATTAAATGGTTGGGAAAAAGAATATGAAGAAATACTCTCGGAACCAGAAATAGAATGGAAAAAAGTCTTTGATGTTGGTAATGGTAAATTTGTTCAACAAACTTCAGATGGTGGGTATATCGCTACAGGGTCTAGTGGTGGTGATGCTTGGTTAATCAAAACTAATTCACAAGGGAACGAGGAATGGATTCAGACTTTCGGTGGGAATAATGTAGATGTTAGTATGTCTGTTCAAGAAACTTCAGAGGGGGGATTTATTCTCACAGGAACCACTAAAAGTTTTGGAAATGGCGGATATGATTTTTGGTTAATCAAAACTGATTCTAATGGAAATGAAGAATGGACTCAGACTTTCGGCGGGAATAAAGATGATATGAATTGTTGTCAAGGAATTTATACTCAACAAACCAATGATGGTGGGTATATTCTTACGGGGCATACAAAGTCTTTTGGAAATGGCGGGTCTGATTTTTGGTTAATTAAAACAGATGAGACCGGAAACCTCATTTGGGATAAGACTTTTGGTGGGGATGAAAATGATGAGGCTACCTCTGTTCAACAAACCAATGAAGGTGGATATATCATTACAGGCCATACTAAAAGTTTTGGAAATAATGGTGTTTATAGTGATGTTTGGTTAATCAAAACCGATTCTAATGGAAACGAAGAATGGACTCAGACTTTTGGTGAAAACGAAAATATCAATGATGGGAAGTTTGTTCAACAAACCACAGATGGGGGGTATATTATTGCTGGTGCTACATCTTCTCTGGGGAATTATGATGCTTGGTTAATCAAAACCGATTCTAATGGAAACGAAGAATGGACTCAGACTTTTG
>JABHRR010000032.1 GCA_018670095.1 Candidatus Woesearchaeota archaeon | reverse complement strand
GATTTCTGTTCTTCCAAACTTCTAATTTCTTTATTAATAAGTTCTAAATCTGAATCTGGCAAAGATAATTGTACAATCTCTAAGTTAAGTTGTTCTTGTTTTTGTTTTAATTGTTCCAATTGTTGATTCTTTTCTTGAAGTAAAGTTCCTGCTGTTTTATATTGTTGTTTAAGTTCAACAAATTGATGTTGTTTCTTTTCCAATAATTCTAACTCTTCTCTTTGTGATCCAACCTCTTTTTTCAGTTTAGTTAATTCCGGAAGAAGATTGTTTAAAGAGGAATCAAATTTTTCTTTTTCTAAAGAAAGGTTAGTTAACTTTTCTTTTTCCAATTCAAAATCTTCGGTTTTAGTTTTAAGAATGGCAATATTTGTCCGCATCTGTTTCAAATAAAATTGTAAGTTTTCTCGCACGTTTTTATACTTATCAATGTTGAATATTTTTCTTAGAACATCTAATCTTGTTTCGGGATTGTCTTGCAGAATGAATTTCATTTCTTCTTGCGGAGTATAAATGCTATAACGGAAAATATAATTCTTATTTTTAGTTACAAATTCTTCAGGATAACCTAAGAGAGAAATAATTTCTGCTTTCAATTCTACGGCAGTTAAATCTTTTTTAGTATTGTTAATGATGATATAACCTGCTAATTGTTTAATATTATCTCGTTCTTTCTTCAAGTTTCTTTGAATGATAATCTCGTTATCATTTATTTTGAAAGTTAGTTCTACAGAAGCTTGCGTGGCGCCTTTTCTTAAGAGCGCTTCTCCCGGCAAGTCTGGCCTGCTGGTTCCGAAGAGGGCAAACTCGATTGCTAAAAGAATTGTAGATTTACCGGAACCAATATCTCCAGAGAGAAGAGTAGAACCATCTTGAAAATTAATAGTTTCATCTATATAAGAACGGACATTCTTTAATTTCAATTGCTGTAAAAGCATGTTTTTCTAAGTAGGAAAGTTGTTTATATAGATTATTGTAGTGGAAAAGTTATTCTGGTTTTCCCGGCACAATATGATGTTCCAAACATCTTAATTCATAATTATTTACACCCACAACTTTCTGGGGAGAATCATAATGAGCAGGTTCGCCATCAATCAATCTTTGGGAATATTCTCCTAGTTTGTTACACCCATTAAGATCACAAACACCATAACACTTTTCAACACTCACTGCATAAGCCATTAGGGTAGGAATTGGATCAAATGGTTCTCCACGAAAATCTTTATCTAAGCCGTCACCAATAACAACTTTTCCTTCTCCCATAAAACCCAAAATTATTTCCACTAACCTATCCCTTTTTTCAAATAAACTTATTTCCCCTAGCCCAACAATTTTTGTGTCTGGATCTAATTTTCTGAGAATATCCTCAGGATCTTTATCATCTACTTCTGTAGCGGGAGCATAGATTCCGGTTCGAGAAACAATATAATTTCTAGGAACACCAAATTGTTCATGTAATGACTCACGATAATCACATTTTGGTTTAAATAATTGCGTAGTAAGGTCAGTATGGGCCAATTGTCCAAATGCTCTCAAGAAATTAACAGTTTTAGATCCTTTCATTCCGCCAACGAAAAGATGTAAAGTTCCGGGTTGTAATACATTAAAATTCATTTAAATTCACCTCGGGAATTAAAGGCTTTATTAAGAGAACTTAAATAAATTGGTTCTGGAAACTAGATAATGCACTAAACCCTTTCCCAACTTTCAATCTTTCCTTTAATAATTTGGAAAATGGGGTGAGGTTCTAAGTTAGAATTTTTAATATTTTTAATTTCTTTAAATTTATCGGGAGTTCTAATTTCTAACTTGTTAAGAAAATGTTTAAACTCATATTGTAATTGTTGGTCAGTCAATGGTATTTTTATAGTAAGATTAGTTTTACCAACTTTAGAAAAATTAAAATTGTATTTTCTATTCATAGCTTCTTCATGGATATAAAACAAATAAGTGTTAATTGCAGTTATTGGTAAATTTTTAAATCGTTCTAATTGTGGATGGTTTTTGTAACCTTTAGTTTCCCCTAAAAGAACTTTTTTTGCTAAGAGAGTTTCTCTCCACAAAGCAATTAAACCAATCCTGTCCAATAATTTTGGGTGTATACTCCAGAGTCTCATTGTAAAAATGTCTATAACAAACTTAATTCGCCAGTAATATGGTTGATTTTTTCTTCTTCATCTGGGCCGATACCAACACAAGTCTTTGTTCCGGGAGCGATAACAGTTCGACCGGCATCTGTGATCAGAGAAGCGGTTAAGTCACTATCTTTTGCTAACTGAAAGTATTTAATCAATTCTTTTTCATCTTTAACTTTGACAACAATCTTTGCCATCCCTTCATCTCGCCAAGCGTTGACTAGTTTAGAATCTGATTTTAAGACAGCGTCAACAGAAGCATGTGCAGCTTGAGCAGCTAATTTTCCTTTCGGTAACTTAAGATCTGCTCTTACTAAGATTACTTGTTTATAATTATTCATAATCAAAAAGAAATAGTTCTGGTTTAAATTTGTTTTGGTTTCATTTATACACTTTTTTCCTATGTTCCAAATGTAAAACGAATAAAACTTTTTCCGTAAAATCTACATCAATTAAAGCCCGATAATCGCCAATGCGAAGTTTATAGACATTTTCCCCCTCATAATGTTCTAAAAAATGAAAAGGCTTATCTTTTATTGAACGAACTTTCTTAGATATTCTAATAGCAATATGTTTGGGTGATTTTCTTAAAAAATCTTGAGTTTTAGGATGCCAGTTAATAGAAAAAGTCATTTTAAGAAAATTCTTTCTCAATCTCTTCATCAGAAACATACTCTTTTTTAGGAGTTGCTCTTGCTTTTGTTAAAGCTTCTTTTGTTTCATCACTTAATTCAGGTTTATGAATTACTTCTTCAATCTGTCCGATAACTGCTTCAAAACCTTTTAAACGCAAATATTCATCTTTGGGTATTGTTACTTGATCCATTTTAAGTTCTAGAAATCATTAGATTTTATAAAATTATCTTAAAAAAAGTTTAAATTTGTTTTGGTTTCAGATAACTCATGAAGTCAATAATTTCGGCTTCAGTGTACATAACTTGTTTCAAAAGTTTTAGTTCTGCTTTAAAAGGGAAATCAGAAGAGTTTGTAGATTCAACAACTTTACATTCAAATTCATGATAACTTTCAAGTATTCTTCCTAAAGCTGTTTCATTATCAATAGAATTATAATCAACTTCATCAGATAAAAGGAAATGATCACTTAACACTTTTTCTTCTTCTTCTGTTAATTTTAATTTATCAACTAAATTCAAATAATTATCATAATCGCCTGGCTGATCCATACAAGCATCAATAAGATTTTTTAATCTTTCTGCACATAAACTTTCGTTTTGATCTAAATCCATATTGGTAGAAGTAGGATTTATTTGATATGCTCTATCAGTTTGTTTGATTCCTTCTAAATCTCCTTCTTTATCTTTTCGATAATATTTAAAGATTAATTCTTTTAAATGTGTTTTATCAGTTTTAGTGAACTGAGAATAATCTAAATCTAATGGATTAAAAAAATGTTTTTTCAATACTTCCTCTTCAGAATCAGTTAATTTTAATCTTTTAACAAAATCTTCGTAAAGATTTCTCCCACCAAAACTAACAAGATATTCTTCCATCACATCTTTTAATCTGGCAACATATTTGTTTTCGTTTGGATCGAGATTCATTTTGGATATTTATTAGGTTATTTTGTTTTATAATTATTTTGTTTTGTTTTTTTCCTGAGCATCATAAAGAGCTTGATGAACTTGATAAGATAATTCTCTATCTGCGTGTAATTCTTTATTCGCAGCTTCTTGCATTTCAGGAGTCATGATGATAGTATCTTCATCAACTTTCATATTTCCACCATAACTTTCAGCAACGAATATTGCATGACCCATCTTAGAGATACTATCTACATTTCCATCTCTATCGTTATCTTCAAGATATAAAGAAGAACATATTCCTTTCATAACCATAGCACCTTGAATTTGATAATCTTCTTTAAAAGGCTTTTCTATTTCAGGACTATCAAATATACCACAACCACCAATACTTAAAGCAGCTGCTAATGCACAAATAGTTTTGTTTGGTTTCATTTTATTATTTGTTTATCTTTAATATTATTCTCATTTCTGACCTTCATCATAAATCCGAAGATATCCGTTAATTGCTTCAGAACTTATTTCTCTAGAAGGAGCACTAGCTTTACACTGCTCTTTATTTCCAGGAGTGTATAGACAAGTCCGAGTGTTAAAATTCTCAACACAAGGAGCATTTACACTCACTAATTCATCATCTTGAAATGTGAAATAATAAGTATTAAATGAACATCCTTTTTCAGGAAAGTGAACTGCTTCCGTTTTAGGACCATTACATCCAGCTGCACTGATACTTAAAGCCATTGCCAATGCACAAATAGTAGTTTTTAGTTTCATTTTATTATTTACCTTTTATTTTAATTTATAATCTTTAGTTTTTTTAGTTAATTCGAGATTGTAACTAACTCCTTGTTCTGCCATAACTTCTGCATTAATGGCAACCATTGTACCATCATCCATTTCCCAGGATTTGCCTTGACCAGCACAATAATTCTCATGTCCTGAAGTATAAAAACAATTAGCAGCGCTTGTTGAAGAACCTCTAGGAACTTCTACTAATGCAGCCAAATCATTTAACATATTATCATCCACATAAATTGCCCGATAAGTTCTATCTCCAACAGCAAAAACAGTATTATTAAAGAAATCATCTTTGTTAGGTAATTGTCCACGATCTTTACAGCCAGTAGTACCAACAGCCATAGCCATTGCCAATGCACAAATTGTTTTTTTTAATTTCATTCTTATTTACCTTTTATTTATTATAATTAGGTTGGGGTTGGTCAACCTCTGCAATATCCAATAAATCAGCGATAGTAGGAGATTTATAATCACAACCTTTACAAGCATCTAAAGATTGACTAGCTTGTAAACGTTCACACATTGCTTCATCCGAAATGTTTCTTCTAGCATTTACATTATGTTCAATAGAATCTCTCAGGTCAACATGATTAACAACTGTTTCCAAAGCTTTCATAGTTTCATTTCGAGCAGTATAAAATTGATCATCTTCAATCCTTTCTTTAATTAATACTCTATCATGTTGTTTAACTAATCCATAACATCTCTGACAATTAACATAAGCTCTTTGTAATGACATTTTTATCAAACCTATTCTTTCATTTCTTTGTTAAACAAAGAACCGAAGTAATTGATAAATTGCGGTGCTTCAACCCAAACAGCTGAATCGTAACTCTTATGCACTTTCTTATCATCTGTTAAGAAAAGTAACATTTGTTCGTTATCAACTAAACAAAATCGAGCATTACCTTTTACATTATTACTTACTGTTGCAAATTGAGATAATTCTTTAAGAATAGTTTTGTTAGCGTTAGCAGGGACAGCAACATTAATTTTTACGCCCTTCTTAACTGCTTTCTTTAAAGGTGCTGCTAAAAGGTCATATTTTCTTTCCAAACCTTCTTTAGAAATCATTAAAGTAATTGAACTCTGAGCGTTCTTAACCATAGTGTTCAAATGTTCATGAACTTTATCTCTTCCACGGAAAGCGCCAGACTTATCAGTTGGATCAACTAACTTAATTCCTTCAGTATGTAAAGTAGTTAATTCTTCTAAAACGTCAGATTCTTTAAGTGTACATAACACTTTATTTCTTTGGTCGGCTTCTTCCATAACTTTCTTCTTTACTCTCTCTACAACTTCAGTAGGAGGTACAGCCAAATATTTAATAGGTTTACCAACTTTAACAATAACGAAACCTTTTTTCTCTAAACTTTCTAGAACATCATAAGCTCTGCTTCGTGGAACATTAGAAATGTCAGATAATTCACCAGCAGTAGAAACGCCTCTTGATAATAATGCTACCCATAATTTACTTTCATATGAATTTAGACCGAAGTCCTTTAATTTGTTTAAAAAATCTTTTTGTACAATCATTTTGAATATTTCCTCCGAGTTTTACAGTGTAATCTTTATCTTCTATCTCCTCTTAAACAAACCCAGAACCTCTTTACTTATAATATAAGAACAATAACTAAAGTCATTTATAAATCTTTCGGTTTAATTGTTACTTTTGAGTAGTTATATAAACTAGGTGCTCAATCATCAACTGTAAATAACCTTGAATCTTTAACTTGAAATAAGCCAATTCTGGCCCCAGCATCTAACCAACCATGAGCGTAATTCAAAGCTGCGAAAGCTAGAACCCAATCTTCTTTATCCCTAAAGTGATTAGCATCAGAATAATATCGAGAAGCCATATCAAAGAAATCTTCCGCTTCTGCTAACCGAGCAGGATCAAACTTATCTTTAGCCATCTCTAACGCTTCTTTAGTAATCGAGAAATATTTGTCCAGCTTTTCTTTTGTAATTGTATTTTTCATTTTTGTTTATTTTGGAAACTCTCTTCTTATCAAGTCTCCTTCTCGTAATCTTCTAATATGGATATGTTCTTTTTCTTTACCATTAAAAAAACGCGTTAACTTTAATTCAAAAGGACCACTTCCAGATTCAGTAATGCCCTCTAAACCCGCAATCAAATCATTAGTAAAAGCTGCCGGTTGTATTCCCTCTTCATAACAACATTCATACCAGACCTGCCCAGTATAAATAAGAGGATATTCAAGAGTTAATTCTAATTCGGCTTTCCTCACTAAAACACGAGCATCAGTTGTTAAGACATTCAAAACACGGTTATATAACTCAGTAGGATACATTTTTTATTCAACCTCCAAAAACAAATCTAACTTCCCTGCAAGAACGTTTGGATTCATATTAATATAATAAAACATGTCTTTAAATTATAAAACTTTTGTTGTTTTTTTTCAATAAGCCTTATCGTGATGGTCCAATGAAATTATCCTCACAACATTTTCTTCAATTTTGTAAATTAAAACAAAACTTCCAAATTGAATTCTATTAAATCCAGCTAAAACATTTCTTAATGGTTTATAATGTTCAGGATTTTTAATGATTTCCATTAATTTTTTTCTAATTCTTTCAAACATTACTTTGTCTTTTTTCTTTAGTTTATTAAATGATTTCTCAAACTCTTTGCTGGTCTCAATGATATAATCCATCTTAAAAACTCATGAAGTATTCTTTTGCTTCTTTTTGAGTCATTTTATTAACATCTATTCCCAATTTCATTTTATTTTCAATAGCTTTATACCTCTCAGCTTTCTCAACAATCACTTTATTTCTTACTAAATCAATAATAAATTCTTGTACACTTCTAAAACCGTATTCGTTAGAATGTTCTTTAGAAAGGTTAAATAAATTTTCAGGCAAAGTTAAGCTTATTTGTTTCATTTTTATCCCCCGTACTATTTAATACAATAAGATACGTAGAAGTATTTAAAGTTTTCTATGATTTAATGGTTCTAATTTAAAAAATGAGTCATTTTCTAAATCCATTCTCTACCAAGAAACATCAATCACAAAAAAAAAGTTAAAAAAAAATAAATTATTTAGCGCCAGCAAGTGGCCGTCTAACAGTTATCGGTAAAACGCCTTCATCGAATTCTATCAAAGCAATTTCAATAGGATCAAATCTAATTTTTTCCAGTTCCTTCTCGGATAACTTTACCAAAAAAGGAGCGCCCATTGATAACTGCAAAGCTCGAGAACCAATCATTCTTGCTTTTTCGTATTTGGTATAATTTTCAGTAACCATTTTATTTTACCACTTTCTCCACTTCAGTTCTTAAAAACTTAGCTTTATCCAAAGCGATGTCAACCATCTTACCAACTTCTTCAATTGTTAAAGGCATTTCTCCACCTTTCTGCATTGCAGAAATTGTCCCTTTATCATCAGAAGCTACAGTTAATCGAGCATCATAAGCATGCTCTTCCTGAGTTGTTGGATCAACAAGTAATTGCCCGTTAATCTTGTAAACAGTAACT
>JABHRR010000031.1 GCA_018670095.1 Candidatus Woesearchaeota archaeon | reverse complement strand
ATTAACGAAGCAACATACAAAGCAGCGGCAGCGATTCCAGTTGGACCTCTACCAGAAGTTAATTCAATATCTCGAGCCATTTCTAGAATTTCTACAGATTTAGATTGAGTTTCTGCAGATAATTTCAAAGCAGAAGCAAATCGTGGAATATAATCAGCAGGATTACTTGGTTTAATACTAATTTCAAGCTCTCTTGTAACAAAACGATAAGTTCTTCCAATTTCTTTCTTCTCAATTCCAGAAGCTTCACCCATTTCATCTAAAGTTCGAGGAACTTCATGTCTTCGACAGGCAGCATATAATGCTCCAGCAACAACAGATTCCATACTTCGACCTCTAACAAGACCTTTCTGCACAGCTTGCCTATATATTCTAGCAGCTTCTTCTTCAACAGATTTAGGTAATTTTAAGAATGAACTTACTCTTTTAAGCTCAGCCAAAGCAACTTTTAAGTTTCTTTCAATAGCTGTACTAATTCGAATGTTCCATTTTCTTAACCTGAAAAATCGATCTCTTTCTTTATCAGAACTTAATTTATAAAAATCAGAAGTACTACCAACTTCAGTGCCTAAACCTTGATCAAACTGAGTTTGACTGGTAGGTGCACCTGCCCTTCTTTTACTTCCAGAATCATCATCGAATTCACGCCATTCCTGACCAAAATCTACCATTCGGTCTTCAATTACTAAACCGCAATCTCTACAAATGGTTTCCCCTTTATCTGTATCTCTAAAAATATTCTTACTTGCACATTCCGGGCATTCTTTAAGTTGTTTTCTTATCATGGGTATTCACCTTTTGAGAACTATCACCGATTAGTTAAACGTTAATTTTATATACTAATATGAATAATCGTTTATAAGCTTTTCGGTTTTTATGTTGGGAATAGAAACATTTATATATAAATAAAAAATACTTTGTCTCATGCAAAAAAGAGGGCAATTAGGGATTATTGAAGGAAAATTCGCAATTATAGGTTTCTTTGCAGGATTAATTGTAGGATTGGCGTTAGTTTTCTTAGGATCAAAGAAGATTCTTCCATTTCAAATACCTTTTGTATGTGGTTTCTTTAAGAAAAAGAAAGGACAATTAATAGCTATTGAATTTCATTTCTTTGTAGGTGGATTTGTAGTAGGAATCATCGCGGCTTTAGCTTTAGTTTATCTGGGAACAGCAGGAATTTTACCATTTTCAATCCCATTAGTGTGTCCAGCTGGAAAATAAATTTCTCTAATTTAGTTTAATTAATGATAGTTTTAATGGAATTGATTCTTTCTAAAATTTTAACTTATATCCCTGACAATAGAAAACGTTATAACTGAATTATATTTCTTTAAACTACAAAAAACGAGGTGAGCAAAGGAATAAATTCCTTTTAACCTCATTTATTATGCCATAAAAAACGAGGTAAATACAATGGATGTGGAAAGAATTCAAAAAGTTAACAATCTTGCTCTTGATTTAATGAAACAAGGTCTTGCCCAAGATCGAGAAGAAGCAGTTGAAAAAGCTGAAGAAGTTTTCAAAGAGAGGGACACTGAAGATTATGCCAATATTAGGCAAACAATGGAAAAAGATCAACCGGAAACTAGAGTTGAAGAACAACAAAAAAATGGTGATGATCTTTCACCAGAAATGATTAAAGAAATTCTGGAAAAGAACACTAAATTTATAATCAAAACATTTCGTGAATTTCAAGAAAAAATTGTTGAGATGGAAAGAGAAATCAGTTATATGAAGAATAGAATGTTGAATTCTAGTCCAAAAGTAAAGGAAGTAGTTTCAAATGTGAATACTCAATCTGGACAAGAACAACAACCAGCCCAACAATCTGCTCAAGAAAACTCAGCAGATAACCATCCCCGTTCTGGAAATTATAAAGAAAACGATGTTTCCATCGAAAAATTCTTTTATATGGGTAATAAATAAACACTTTTTATTTTTTTCTCTTTTTCGTCACCACTTATAGACGAATTCTCAACCTATAGTCTACAGTATATAAATCTTTAAAAGAGAGAGTAACTACTTTTGAATAAAAACTATTCCGGGGGGATTAAAATTAAAACTAAACTATTTATTGGACTTCTAATGATATTCATATTTATTGCTAGCTTTTCTGTATTTGCAGATGCGCCTTTGGCAACATCCAACGTAGATATTGTTGATACAGAAGTAATTTTAGATGTAGATTATGGTCAATTTAATGATGACGATCAAGATACAATAGTAGTAACTTCAAACACATTTGTTCTTAAAAATAACAATGCAGAAGAAGTAAAAGTAATTTTAGAAGCAACCGGATTACCAACAGGCTATACTTTTGAAAGTAAAACTGTTATTATTCCTGCCATTAGTGAAACTTCTAACGGTGAAACGTCCGTTACATTAATAGTAAATGTCCCCCATGACAAAGATGCAGGTAAAGAAAGTATTGGTAGTGTTATTATTAAAGGAGCTAATGATGGAGAATTAGATTCTGCAACTTTATCTCAAGAAACAGAATCAATGCTATCATTAGACAATTTCAAAGTAGAATATATTGATGAAGATGGAAAGCAAGAATCTGATTCTTTTGGTGAAAGTGATGACTCATTTGAACTTGAGAAGAAAGTTAAACCACACACAGAAATGACTTTTATTTTCAAAGTTGAAAATTTATTGGATAACAATTATGACATAGATGTTGAAAACATTCTGTTAACTATTGAAACTGATGATGATGACTTTTTTGATAGTGATTTTGAAGAAGAATATGAATTAGATGATCTTGGTGCAGAAGATAAAGAAGAATTTGAAGTTACCTTTATTATTAATGAAGATGCTGAAGCTGGTGATTTTACAATTGATCTTACTTTAGAAGGAGAAGATGAAGAAGGTTCTGAATATAAAATTCAGAAAGAATTATCTCTTAGTATTGAAAGGGAAAAAGATGATTTAAGAATTCTTGAAACAGAAACCACTCCCGAAGAAGTTACACTTTGTAGTAAAGATTTTTCTTTCAAAGTAGCTTTAAGAAATTTTGGTTACAAAGATGAAAAATTTGCATCGTTAACAATCTTTAATGAAGAATTAGGGATTAATGAGAATGTTGATACATTTCAAATTGATAGGCATGGAGATGATGATTTGTGGGAAAAAGATTTTGTTTTCAGTTTAAAGAATGCAAAAGCAAAAACTTACGATTTAGATGTAACTACTTATGTTGATAAAGACGAACCTGTAGATTTTGAAAGGGTAAAATTAATTATTGGCAAATGTGTAGCTGAAGAGAAAGAAGTAGTTGCTGAAGAAGAAAGTAAAACAGAAGTAATTACAAGCACACTTGATATTAATGAGAATGATGATGAAAGTGAAGAAGATGAAGAAGAATTAGTTGATGAAAAAACTCTCTCTAATGAGAATGATGAGGGAAAGACTGCTTTAACATCTTCAACAATCATAGAAACAATTGAAGATTCATACAGTCAAGAAGATTTCTTGATTGGAATAATCTTAGTAGCAATTGTAATGATGTTAGCGATCATCATCATGTTTTTTGTAGTTTTACTAAAATAAATGAGATGTTAGATGTTTAATAAAAATAAAAAATAAGTAACAATTCAAAAACAACGAGGTAAATGAAAATGAAAAATACAAAAATATTAATGATTTTATTGATGATGGTTGCATTATTATTAACTGCAAAAGTTGCATTAGCAGCTCCTACATTGGCAGGTCCATATGAAGCAGAAAGAACAGCAATTGAAGATGTTTCTTTAGCAGATAATTGGGATGACGATTTACAATTTATAGATGGAAACCTTTTAACTTACTCCTTAGAAAGTGAGCCACAAGGAATGGAAGTAGAACAAAAAGAAGATGGAAGTCTTAATATTATTTGGGAATCACCAGTAAAAGGGACTCATGAGGATATTATCTTAATCGCCGATGATGGTGTTGATAAAACTGAAGTGAAGTTTAATCTTACTGTTGATCCATTCTTAAAATTAGAAATTACTAACATTGATGCTGGAACAGATGTAAATCCTGGAGATGTAGTAACAGTAACAGGAACTTACACCAACAATGGGGATGATTCAATAATTAAAATTGATATTAATTCAGAAGCAGATATGACTGTTGCTGAATTACCTTTTGAAGATGATGATTGGTGGTTACCTATTGGTGAAACTGTAACTTTTGATTTTACTTTTACTATTCCAGAATTAACTGATGAAGAGACTTTTGATTTAACTACTTCAATAGAAGGATTAAGTATTTTTGGTAAAGAGTATGAAGATGAAAATGTTACAATGTTTAATATTACTAAAGAATCTTTTTCCGCAGTAATATCTAGTGCTGAGTTAGATAGTGAAACATTAAGCTGTAATAAAGAAACAAATTTAGATTTAGAGATCATCAATAAAGGTGAAGAAGATATTGTAGAAGCTTATATCTTGGTTTACGAAAAGCCAGTGGAAAAAAGTAGTTTTGATGAAGATGGGAAAAATTTCACAAAATTTGCAGATGGAAAAGATGCTAAACCTATACTACAACAAAAATTAGATGACATCACTCCAACAACTAAAGAAGCACTATCTAAAAGCTTTGAGTTGGAGTTAGAAAGTCTTTCAAAAGATGATTATGATTTACAGATTTATCTAGTTTCGCCTGCATTTGGTGATAACAATTTTATTGCTAGTCAAGATACAGTAAAGATTACAATTGAAGATTGTAACCCATTGCAAATTAAAGAGATTAGTGTTAAAGTGGGAGATGAAGATTTCTCAGATTTAATTAATGCATCTCCTGGAGATGAAGTTGAAGTAACAGTAACATTTGGTAATGATGGAGAAGAAACAATTGGCCATACAACAATAAATGTTGTAAGTACAGATGGGGATTTAGAATTCTTTCCATATACAGCTGAATGTGATGGAGCAGAATGTGATGAAGGACAATGGACTCTTTTAAGTGGAAAAAAGAAAGAACATACTTTTAAATTCACAATTCCAACGGAAGTTACAGGAGATTTTGATTTAACTGTTCAAGTATTAGATGAATTAGTTGATGGCAGTAAACAAGAAAGTGAAGAAGAAACATTAGAATTTACTGTAATAAAAAACGATGCTGACATTGTAATTAAAGAAATGAGTATTGTTGATAAGACTCTTACTTGTGCTAGATTAACAACATTAAAATTAGAACTAACTAATAGTGGAAGTAACCCTGTTGCTCCAGAAGTATTAGTTTATAGTAAAGAACCTAGTGCAGACAACTTCAATGAAGATGATGGAGAATTTACTTTTAGTGAAGAACCTTTAGTTAGTGAAGAATATACTCACATTGATAAAATTGATTCATCAGATACAGAAACTGCAGAAGTAATGGTTAATACTACAGAATTAGCAAATGGAGAACACACATTGTTTGTCTATGTAGTTAATCCTTTCTTTGCAGATGGAGAGAAGTATTATTTTGTAAGTGATGGGGCTGAAGTTAAAATTAATGTTGGAGATTGTCTTAACGTTAATGAGATCAATGACGCATTAGAAACAAGTAAGAATGATGATTCGCCTACAAAAGATGGAGACATTGATTTCTTTGAAATTAATGATGAGGGAGAATATGTATATATCTTTGAAGATGTGAAAATCAATGATGTAAATAATTACTATGAAGCTTCATTGACATTTCAAATTGCTGAAGATGATGAGGAAGAAGGTATTGTTGGTCAAAGTAATTTAGATTTAATTACTTGTAATAATCCAGAGACATACACATTATCTTGTTTAAAGCCAGAACAAGATCAATCTGGAACTTCAGAATTAATAATTGAAGTTGTTCAAGATTTAGATGGAGAAACAAATAAGATTAGCGATACTGTTGAAGTTAATGTGTATAATACTTTAAGTATTAGTAATGTTAAAATTAACAACGATTTGATTGAAGAAGGAGAAACTAGCGAACCATTAAATCCTTTCGATGAAATTGAAGTTAAGTTAACTGTAACTAATCACCTAGATTATGCGGTAACAGGAGTTGTTGCTAATATATTTAGTGACCAAGGTAAAATTGACATTGATAGTGAAGAAAAAATCAATTTGGAAGCTAAACAAAGCAAAGAAATTTCTTTCAAAGACCAATTATCATATATACTTACAGAAGAAAAATATGAAGCAGAATTAAGTGTTAGCGGTGTTGATCATGAGAACAATGCAGTTGAAAATGATAAAGAGGATGTTTTTGAATTCACATTAGATCTGGAACAAGAAGCTGCAGACTTAGAAGTTTCTGAATTAATTGTTGATGAAGAACTTTTAGCTGGAGATGATTGGGAAGGGTTTACTTGTGATCCAACTGCAACAGTAAGAATGGTACTTACTAACAAAGGCATTAATATCGAAAATGACGTTGTGGTTACTATTACTGGTGCTGGTGAAGAAATAGAATTTGATCTTGAAGAAGTTGATGAAAATGGAAATGGAGAGATTTTACCAAACACTCAAGAAACTTATTCAATCGATGTTCCAACTAGAGATTTGAATAGTGGAAGTAATACACTTAAGTTTGAAATTTCTTACAGGAATGGATATGATAGCCATAGTGCAACTGTTCCAGTTCTAAAGAACGATTGTTTCAAAGAAGCGCAAGTTTTTGACGAAGAAACTCAAGAATGGTTAGTTGATGAAACTGGCGAAGGTTGGATTCTTGCAGATGAAGATGGAAGAAATGATAATGAACTTGAATTGGAAGTAATCTTAAATGAAGATAACTATGAAAATGTTGTTGATTGGTACGTTTTTGGAGAAGAAGATGAAGAAGATAAAGAACCAGAAACTGAAGGACAAGATACTTACATATTTTCTGAAGAAATGCCAGGAGATTATGAAATCATCGCCGATGTTAACGGTGAAGAATTCTCTTGGTTCGTTACTGTTACTGACAAACCATTTTCTTACTTGTTAACAACTAACATCCCAGAAGATGCTACTAACGAAGATTTAATTGAATTTAAAGATTTCACTGTAGAAAATAGTTTTGGAAAAATTGTATTCAATGTACCTGTAGATTTAACTGACCTTTTTGATCTTGACCAAGTAATCATGATTTCAGAAGGATCAGTATCAGTAAATACAGTGTTGGCTTCTGAACTTAATGTTCCAGCAACAATTACTTTAAAGAAAAATTTTGGCAAACATATGATTTTTGCTGCTGACGGCTTTGATGAAGAAGATATGAAGTTTGAAGTTTGTCCAGACCCAGAAATTTGTGATGTTATCAGTAATGATGAAAATGGATTTATCTTTAAAGTTACTGAATTTTCAACATATAAAGTGTTAGAAGATAAAGAAGCAGAACTAGCAATCTCTGAGATCTTAATCGCTGATAAAGACCGAGGAGAAAGTGTTAGCGTTGATGTTACTGTAACTAATGTGGGTTCATTAAATGGTCTTACTGATTTAACTGTTGAACTTTCAGGAGTTAACAATGATTACGAAGCAACTGTAAGTCCATTAACAGTTAAAGAATTAAAAGCTGGAAGTTCATTCACAGTAAAATTAGAGTTTACTATTCCGGAAGATGAAAATGCTGGAGAACATAACATTGGAAGTTTAAAAGTTACTGGAAAGAACGGATTAAAAGTTGTAACTGAATCAACAAGTGTTAAGATTAACCCAAAAAGTCATTTGAGTATTGATGGTTTTAAAGTTAACGGGAAAACTACTGGAGAACTAGAGTTAGGCAATGACGAAAATATTATCAAAGTGCAATTGAAGAATGATTACACTGAAGATATGGAAGATGTATTTGTGACTGTAACAATTCTAGATGTTGATGGTAATGACGTTGATGAAGAATCTGAAGAAGTTGATTTAGATGAAGGAAAGAGTGAATGGTTAGAAGTTACTTTTGACTTATCTGATGAAGAGCTTGATGATGATTCATACACTATTGAAATCATTGCCGAAGGTACTGCTGCAGACGATGATAGTGAGCATGAAACTATTACCACTGAAGACGTTGATGTTGACAGAGAAGATCATAAAGTTGTAATTAAAGACTTAGATTTAAGTGCCTCAATTGTTCAATGTCCAAGCAGACATAGTACTTTAGAAGTGACTGTAGAGAATGTTGGTAAGAAGAACGAAGACGTTGAAGTTACTGTTAAAAATAGTGCATTAGGATTGGATGAAACTAAAGATTTAGATTTAGACAAGTTTTCAGGAGATGACCCTAAAGATGAAGCTAAGTTCTATCTAGACAGTTTCTTAACAGATGCAATTGCACAATCTTACCCAATTACTGTAGAAGTAAGTTACGATGATGGTGACGAAACTGAAAGTGATGAAGTAACAATTGAAGTTAAAGATTGTGTGCAACAAAATACTGCGTCACAACAACAAGCTAACTTAGCTGACAGCGTTTTAGCACAGCAACTACAACAGCAATTACAGCAACAAATGAATGCAAAACAAACCACACCAAGTTCAACAAGTACTGTTAAAACTTCGTTTAGAGGAAGTAGTAGTTATACTTTACTTTTAGGTGTATTAGTATTCTTAGTGCTGATTGCAATCATGTTGGCTTTTGCAGTAGCAATGAAAAAGAAGTAAAAACTTTTTTATTTTTTTTATTTTCTTTATTTCTGAATCATATTTAATTTATATAAAAATGGCAAATAAAACACGAATGTTATTATTCGACTTGGACGGAACGTTAATCCAATATCCCAGCAGTAAATTTCAATCTACTTGGGATGCTGTAGGTGTAGCGGCAGGAGTGGAGAAAGAGTTTGAGGATAACTTAGAAAAATTCTATGAACATTCACATCTGTGGAATCAATGGGCAAAAGAAGATGCAGAATTGCTTAAAGGTAAAGATTTTAATGAGGTTAAAAGAAAAGTTATGGAGTTAATTGTTTATTCTCCAGGAGTTGAAGAACTTTTTAATACACTTTCTGGTAAATATCAGAAGGGGATCTTATCTAACGGATTAGGATTTGTTGCTAATGAACTATGTCAAAACTTTGGGTTGGGTTTTTATATGGCTGATGAACTGTCAGTAAAAGAAGGAAAGTTTACTGGAGAAGTAGTTGCAGGCATGCCTAATAGGGATAAAACAAAAGGATTAGAAATGATTTGTGATAAATACCAAGTGGAACCGCAACAAATTTGTTATGTTGGTGACCATGAAAATGATCTTGTTGTGTTTAAAGAAGTAGGCAAAGCAGTTGCTTTTAATCCTAAAACAGAAGAAGTGAGAGAAAAAGCCCATTATGTGATTTCTGATTTTAAAGAATTGTTAAAGATTATTGAATAAATTTCTTTATTATAATTAAAAAAGTTTATATGGTAGTAAATATTCTTTAGTTATATGATTATTGAATACAATTAAAAATAGGTGATAAATAATGGCTAAAATAAATAAAAAAGTTGGAAAGAAAAATAAAAATATTCCACATTTAACAATAGGAATTGCAGCAGTAGTTATTGCAATACTCTTAACATTAACGGTTACTGACAGAATGCCTTCTTCAAGAAATGGTGATGATGTTCCCTCTGTAAGTTTAGTAGAACCAGAAGGTTCTGATGTAACAACAGATACTGAAGATGGATTGGTAGATGATAAAGAACCAAAAGAGACAGGAACTTCTACTGGGGACACTGATACAAGTGATACTTCCTCTGGAACAAGTGACGGAGATGATACTCCTGATCAAACCACTGAAGACGAACCAGTTGAAGATGTTGAAGATGAACCGATTGAAGATGCAAAAGTATGTACATCTGAAGATACAGATGGAGGAATAAAACTTTTTGAGAAAGGATTTTGTACTGCCGCTGATGGTTCAACAAAATCTGATTTTTGTGCTTCAGATGACTTTGTTTTTGAAGTTGGATTAGTTCAAGAAAACTGTGATGCACTTTGTGTAGGTAATAAATATAAATGCGATAATGGTTGTGAAGATGGAGCTTGTTTACCTGAACCAAATTGTGAATTTACAGATACTGAAGAGGGTGTCGATAATGAAGTGTTTGGAACTTGCACTGGCAGTGATGGAAAAGAATACGCTGATGTTTGTTTAGATGGAGATACTTTAAAGGAATACTGGCCCGCAGAAGGAGTTTGTGATTGGCCTTGTACAGGAGCAATTATCGACTGCGATAATGGTTGTAGTGATGGAGCTTGCTTACCTGATCCAAACAAAGAGTGTAAAGATTTTTGTACAGCCATAGCAAAGAAAGACCCATACGTTGATGGTTTATGTGTTGATCGACACGGTAATACTGCGTCAATAACTTGTAATGCTGAAGGTTACACATATGAAACCCCAATACCTAGAAAGTGTGGTACAACAGATGCTTGTTGTTGTGTTGGAGAATTAACCGTAATTTAATTTTTTTTTTATTTTTCTATCTTAAATCTTTAGAACAAGAATTAACTAAAATTGCCATCATAAAAGTAACATTTGGAACATCCCACATTCCAGAAACTTCCCCTTTAGCCAAACCATTCTTAAAAATAATTTTTCCTATCTTGCTTTCAATAGTTTGTTTACCAGAAGACATCGAAATTTCTACATCTTCGCCAAAACCAATCTTATTAATGATTCTTCCAACATTCTGATTATTAAGATACGAAGAATCTTCTATTGGCAAAGAATTAAATTTGTAAGGTAAAGGAAATTCAACAACATATTTATTTTCCAATCTAATTTTAGGAGCTCTCTTTTCACCTAAGATTTCTAAAACGTCAGAAGCCACATTAAAACTTAACATTTTTTCTAAAACAGAGTCCAAATTGTGACAAGAAGCCATGCCCCCACTAAAATAATGATCAATATCCAACCATCTTCCACCATCACCAAGATGAAAAGCAGCATCACCATTATGGCCTCTTTGAACGTAAGGATAATAATCAGTATCAATTCCTACATTAAGAGTAGAAGAATATTCCTTGATTTTTTCTAACAATTGAGGAATCAAATCTTCCCTTTGTTCTTTAAATTGTAAACTACTTTCCAAATCTGGCCAAAAGTAAACCAAACCTTTCTTAGCGATATAAGGTTGTCCATTTTCAAAATCAATTCCATCCCCCATAAAATATTATAAAAGACAATGATTTATAAATATTTATATGATTAGTAAAACACTTCAGAACCATAACAAATATAAACATTTCAATTAATTCAAACATAAAAAAAAATAATTGGAACAAATATATGAGAAACATTAAAAAAATACTAATTGAACAAAAGACAGGCAACAAACATTTTGTTAAAGATTTAGATGATAATTTCCATACTTCTTTAGGGGTTATTTCTAAAAAGGATTTAAAATCTAAAGAAAATATGATCAAGTCTGATAAAGGAAAAACATTCTTTCTAATTGAACCTAGTTTTACTGATTTGTGGGAATCTTTACAACGAGGACCACAAATGGTGATTCAAAAAGATGTTGGTATGATTCTTGCTAAGACTGGAGTTAATAAAAATTCAAAAGTTGTTGATGCAGGTGCAGGTTCAGGATCATTATGTTTATCCCTAGCCAACGTTTGTAAAGAAGTTACTACTTATGAAGTTAACCCTGAGCATTATGATATCGTAGCTAAAAACATTAAGTTGTTTGGATTTAAAAATATTGAACTTAAACAAGCAGACGTTTCCAAAGGGATCAAAGAAAAAGAATTAGATTTGATTACACTTGATCTTCCTGAACCTTGGCAAGTTATTTCACACGCAGAAAAAAGTTTAAAATCTGGCGGTTTCTTAGTTGTTTATCTTCCTAATCTTAACCAAGTGAAAATGTTTATTGATACTTGTAGAAGAAGTAAAATTAAAGTTCTAGAGACACTTGAACTGATTGAAAGGAAATGGAAAATTGAAGATAAGATTATGCGGCCAGAATTTCAAATGTTGGGTCATACTGGATTTTTAACATTTTGTAGAAAAATATAATTTTTTAGAATTAATAAGGTGATAGACGTTGATTAAAATTAAAAAGTTAAGTGAAGATGCTACTTTACCCAGATATGCACAACCAGGAGATGCAGGGATGGACTTTTATTCTAATGAAGAAATAACAATTTTACCAAATGAAAGAAAATTGGTTAGCACAGGAATTTCCATGGCTATTCCAAAAGGATATGTAGGTTTAATCTGGGACAAATCGGGGATTGCTACAAAACATGGGATTAAAACCATGGCAGGAGTTATTGATTCAAGTTACCGAGGAGAGGTTAAAATTCTAATTCATAATCTTTCTAATCAAACTCATAAAATAGAAAAAAATACAAAAGTTGCTCAAATGCTGATTCAACCAGTTGAACAAAAAGAAATTAGTGAAGTAATTGAATTGGATCAAACAGAAAGAGGAACTGGCGGATTTGGCAGTACCGGAATAAAATAATTACTTAATCAAATAACCGTGATTTTATTATCGAGCAATCTTTCTTTCTGTTCTAACCCTCATATAAACAGAAGAACTTTTACTTTTAAGAATAGTTTTAAGTACATATTTCTTGATGGCCTCTGGTTTACCTTTACTTGCTATTTCCCATTCGCCTTCTTTAAGAGGGATTCCCGTTTTGTTATAAGAAACTAAAAGTTTTCCTTTTTCACTCTCAATTCTTAAATCTAAAAAGAAATGTTCACTTTTGAAAATGTATCTTCCAGAAGGAAGAGAACCAATTTTATTCTTTTTAACCCCTTTCTCTTTCTTTTTAGTAATTTGATCAATAGCGGCATTAACTTTTATTAAATCGTTTGCAACCTCCGCAAATACACCTAACTTATCCGCCATTTTAGAAAATGAGAGTAAAGTTTTAAATTCTTCTAAAGCGTCTTTATGGTTTCCTTTTTTCAAATCAGAAAGAACGTCGTCTGCTAAACTATGTATAATGGCAACAATTTTTTTTGCCATAGTTTCTTGTTCGATTTCTGACCAAGATTTATGATTTTTAATTTGTTTGAAATAGGCCCTAGATTCAGTAACCGCTTTTACAGTAGTTGGAGAATATTCTGCTTTAACTTTTCCACTCGTAAAAGTAGCAAATACGAAAGCTAAACCTGTAAGTAGATGTTTCCATCTTCTTTCCCTAAACCATCTCAATAAATTAAACATTTTATGATAATAATTTTATTACTTAATCAAATAACCGTGATTCTTTTTAGCAAACTCTTTTGCTAAACCTAATTTAAATTCATTCTCAGCGTAAATAGTGTAAAGAACTTCTCCTTTCTTAATTGGATGATGAACTTTTTTATTAATATATAATCCTGAACCTTTATCCTGAGGAGCACCAGCCATTCTGGCAATCTTAGCAATAACCTCGTTATCAATCTCTTTGACCCGACCAATTGTTGTTGATTTCACAATGTGTTGATAAGAACCAATATTAACTTTTTTCTGTTTACCCTGCATAGCAATAATTTCATTCATTTTTTTATGAGCTTTACCACTTTCCAAGATTTCACGTGCGACTTTCAAACCTTTACCTTTTCTATATTTACCCGTCATTTCTAACAAAGTTCCAGCAAGCATTAATGATTTATGTTTCAAGTCTTGTGGTGCTAAAATGTCATCTTTCAAAACTTGCATTACGTCCATCGCTTCTAAAAAGGGACCAATACCATTACCAATAGGTTGAGTTCCATCTGTAATCATAACTTTAACATTCATCCCTAATTTTCTACCGATTAATTTAAACATTTTTTTGAGATGTTTTGCTTGTTTCCAATTTTTTACTTTTACTTGTTTACCCATAGGGATATCTATTAGAACATGATTAGCAGAAACAGAAAATTTTTTAGCCATTACTGAAGCTAAGAGTTGTCCTTCTGCATCAATTGATAAAGGATGTTCAACCTCAATAATCTTATCATCAGCAGGAGCTAAGTTCATACTTCCCCCATGAACAATACAGGCTTTAGATTTTTTAACAATATTCTTAATCTTTCCTTCTGGTAATTCTACTCTAGCAAGACACTCCATAGTATCTGCGGTACCTGCTGGACTTGTAATTGCTCGGGAACTGGTTTTTGGGATAGTAAAACCGGCCGCAGCAATAATTGGAATGACAATCATTGTGGTTCTATTACCAGGAACGCCACCAATACAATGTTTATCTAAAGTAACTCCTGGAAATTTTAATTTATACCCCGTCTTTACCATTGCTCTGGTCATATCAACAACTTCTTCATTGTTCCAACCCTCAATAAAACCGGCAGCAACAAAATAAGTTTTTTCAATATCCGTTAATCTATCATGAGTAATATCATCAATAATATGTAATAGTTCAGTATAAGATAATCTTTTACCGTAAAGTTTACTTCTAATATGTTTTACAGATTCAGGTTTACCAGTGAATTTTATTTTTACTATCTGATTGTTTTTTAGATCTAATCTGTCCAATACTTCTTCGAATAAACCAATCTTTCCTTCCGGAACAGCTTTCTGACTTTCAGAAATATCTAAAATGCAAACTTGTTCTTTTTTATTAGTTTTAACTAAAATCCGGTCACCAGAATGTAAATCTAATAAATGAGCGTCTTTTGCATTAAGAATAACTACTAAAGTACCACCAGTAGCAATATCCATATCTTTAACTTTGAATTTAAGACTATGATTTTTTGCTTTAATTTTTTTAGGTGTACTTATCTTAGATTTCATATGTGCCTCTTTTTTATGTTATTATGAATACTTTTCTTTTTATATAGTTTTTGATTAAGGTTTAGCTGTTTTGTACAATTCATAAAAGAACTTTCTGTACTGTTCAGTTATGTTCCGACTTGTTAAGACTGTTGCTGTAGGTTTGTTCTTCCAGTTTAGCATTACTAATTTATGATTAAGAACAATTATTCCCTGAGGAAAATTGAATTCAGTGTATCTATTACGGATTGTCGTTAAAACTTTTTTACTGTATCTCTTTTCATAAATGGGCTTTATTTTTTTATTAGTTAAAACTTTTATTTTCAATCCTTTCTCTTTCCTTCTCCAAGTTAAATTTGAATAAAATGTTACTAAAATGGGATCATCATGCTCTTCTCCAACAGAAAAACTCAAGTATTCATCGCCTTTCTTTGCTTGTTCCACTAAATTATAAACCATCTTAAAGATAGCTTGTTTTCCCTCATATATTTCTACATTCTGTTTGTCTTTAGCAAATTTCTGAGTTTCTTTAAGTTCCGGCAGTAAATTTTGAAATCGTTTTTTTCTTTCTTCGACATAATTCAAAATAGTTTCCGGTTCTGCTGCCTGGAAGTGTTTCTGGTTTTTTTTTATAACATAACTAACCAAACTCTTTTTCATTAATCGATCTAAAACTTCGTAAATCTTAGAACTAGGAATATCTGTTTTCTTAATAATATTTCCAACAGTACTTGAACCTAAGCCCAGAAGAGCCAAATAAGCTTTAGCTTCTCTCTTTGATAATCCTAAGTCCTCTAAAATATCAATACTTCTCATTTAATTGTTAAAAAGCTAGCCGATTTATAAAACTTTCTTTAACTACTCCCTTCGGGGGTAGAGAGCATTAATGAAGATACCACTTATTATCAAAGGGTAATGATTATGAGAGAAAAATGAAAATAAAATCCATAGATAGACTTATCAAACGAATCGATAAAAAATTGGAAGAAATGCGTGAAAGAGCTCTAGCTGATGAAATTACGGAAGAATGGAATCAATGGTTTGGTCCAGCTGCGTTAACAAATGCTAGTACCTCGGAAAGAACTTATCACTCAGCAGAATACGGATTTTTAGATGTTGAACCTGATCCACAGGAACTATTGGACAAAGGATTTTACAACCACGTTGATGGTTCCTACTTAATAATTGAAAGAAATGAAGAAGAAGACATATAAATATTAACTAACAATCTTTATCTACACATTCACCAGCACGTAAACCTTTACATACTTCGCACTTATCTTTAACAAAAGCGCCAAGGTTTTTCTTTCCAGAATCGTGTTCTTTACCATTACCATTAAGTTTTACAGTTTTATCTTTACCAACGTTAGAAATGCTTACACCCGCACTTAATCGAGCTTTATCACCGAGAACGGAATCTTTTACGGAACAGCCCTCTTCCAATTCACAACCAGCTCCAACAATTGTATTTTCTAACTTCACATTATCCCCAATTCTTGAACCATCACCAATAGCAATGAAACCTTCCAAAACACAATTTTCACCAATTAAACAGCCACGGCCAATAACAATATTTCCTTTCAAAACACAACCATCTTCAACAATTGTTCCCTCGCCAATATCGATTGTGCCTTCAATGATAACATTCTTTCCTAACTTACCTTTAATAGAAACTTCATCATTCTCTCCTAATAATTCTTCAGTAGCTTCCAAAATATGCCAAGGATAACCTACAGGGATCCAATAACCTTTTACTTCTTCAGCATGCATCTTACCTTGTTTTGCCAAAACTTTAACCGCATCAGTAAGTTCATATTCGCCCCGAACAGAAGGTTTAACTTCTTTTAAGATTGCGAAAACTTGTGGAGAGAAACAATACATTCCAGTATTAACAAGATTAGAAACAAACACTTTAGATTTCTCGACAATATCTGTTACTTTTCCACCTTCAATTACAACTGCACCGAAAGCAGAAGCGTCCTGTTTATACTTAACAAGGATACAATTATCATATTTAGAAATATTATCCATATCTTTACGAGAGAATAAATCATCTCCGTTTAAAACTAAAAATTTTTCAGTTACAAATTTTTCTGCCATTAAAACTGCATGGCCCGTACCCAATTGTTCCTCTTGAACAACATAAGTTATTTTCATTCCTTTATAATTATCGCCGAAACGATTAATGATCATATCTTTCTTATAACCAACAACAATAACAACTTCACTAACTAATCCTAGCATCTGTTCAAGATTATGTTCCAGAACG
Source organism: Candidatus Woesearchaeota archaeon (assembly GCA_018670095.1). Taxonomy (GTDB): domain Archaea; phylum Nanobdellota; class Nanobdellia; order Woesearchaeales; family GW2011-AR9; genus JABJOX01. Next base: position 11,475 of record JABHRR010000031.1, on the reverse strand, counting down.
GGCTTGTTAGCTACTTCAATTAACGGCTTAGGTTTATCTAAAGCCATTGGATACATTCTGGTTCCTTTTCCCGCTGCTAAGATTATTGCTTGCATTTTTAAGTATATAATAATGCAAGTTAAAAAATATTATAAATATTTTTGTTTACTTGCATTTTATTTGATGGGTTGTTTAAGAGTTTATTTTAAGACTTCATTAAGTTCTGTAAACTCCTCAATTTCATAGTCTGGAACTTCAGAATCATCTTTGGCTTTTAAAGTTTTATATTTTCCTTTCTTCAATAGAACTGTTTTTAGTCCCAATTCATTTCCAAATTTTATTTCTGAAGTAATCTTATTACCAATAACCCATGATTCATTATTGGGATATTGTTTGATGATTTTTTTAAAACAAGTTATTTTATGTGCATCAGTTAAAGGAAAGAATATTTTTTCAAAGTCATCTTTAATTCCCAAAAGATTTACTTTCTTTTCCTGAATTTCTTTATCTCCTTTAGTCACTAAAAATTTTTTAGTGTTGTTAGTAATTAAGAATTCTTTAACCCCAGAAAATAATTTTATTTCTTCTAAATTAGAATAATCTTCTTTGATTACACCAGAACAAAGAAAAAGTGTATCATCAAGATCAAAAATGAGTAATTTACTCATTTTATCCTTTCCTCCGGAAAGAGTCGAAGACTAATAGTTTAGAGTTCATTGACTATCCCCATCAACACTTGAGAAAGTTTTTTGTGATCATGACGGATAAGATTTCTTTTCAGTAAATCGCCATTCTGTCTTTCTTTAAGTTCGTGGCTCAATAAATCTGTACAAATAACTCTTTCATCTTCAGCAAAATCGTTAATCACCAAATTACCTTCTTGAGCATAAGCTTCAACCAAATCTCCTGGAGGCAGACCATTATTAATCACAATAGAATCGAAAACATCTTTACCAATAAATTTACGTAATTCTTTCAAATGATCAGTGGCTTTAAAACTTGTTGTTTGTCCTTTTCGGTTCATAAGATTAATTACGAAAACTTTTTCTGCTTTTGTTTCCCGTAACGCTTTACTTACACCCTCAACTAATAAAACAGGGATGATACTGCTATGCAATCCACCCGGACCAATAACAACTAAATCTGCGTTCATGATTTCATCAATTGCCCGCGGATTAACTTTAGGAATTGGTTCCAAGAAGAGACTTCGGAAACCATTATCAATTTCTGTGGAAGCATAAATTTCCCTTTCTCCATGAAGGGTTTTGTTATTGTCCAAGATCATCTTTAAACGAACTTGGTTGGTTGTAATTGGAAGAACTTTACCTTTAATAGAAAGAATCTTACTAACTTCTTCAATAGAATGTTCAAAACTTCCGGTAACTTTCTCTAATGCTGATAACAAAAGATTTCCGAAATTGTGTCCGCCAAGAGAACCGTTTTCAAAACGATAGTTCATTAAGTTTCGCATTAATTTACTAGAATCAGATAAAGCCACTAAACATTGTCGGACATCTCCAGGAGGTAAAACGCCAAGCTCATCTCTGAGAATTCCGGTTGAGCCACCATCATCAGCCATAGAAACAATTGCGGTTAAATCCAGATTGTATTTCTTCAAACCTCTGAGAACAGTAAAGTTACCAGTACCGCCACCTAACGTCACTACCTTTTTCATGGAAGAATTTAGTTGAAGATTGTATTTAAAGATTATGGAAAAGCGAGATTAAATAGAAAATCAGTCTAAGTGTTTAGTACAATTTAAACAATGAATTTTATGTTGATAATCTTCAGAAATCTCAAAGATATTTATGGCAGTATTACCTTGGTTTTCAAATTGATGGTCAATATCTTGCCCCCTGATTAAAAGAATGAGTGATTTATTAATTCCACCATGGCCAACAAAAAGAACGGTTTTATCTGAATATTTAGAATAAACTTCATCAATTAATTCTTTAATTCTTTTTCTCATATTTTCTTTAGATTCAACATTAGGAGGTGGGTTGGTCCAATCAACTTTTTCCCATTCTTTGCCAGTAAAATCGTCAAGGTTTCTTTCTCTTAGTTTTTCTGTAAGATGGAGCTTAGCTTTGGAGTGAAATTTAGCAATTTCTTTTGCAGTATCAGCAGCTCGAGCTAAATCACTAGAATAAATAACATCTATCTTTTCTTCTTTTAATCTTAAAGCAACTTTCTTTGCTTGTTCTTGACCCAACTCAGAAAGTTTTCCAGGTAAATGCCCTTGTAAAATATGAGCTTTATTTTCTTCAGTTTCACCATGTCTAACAATTATTAATCTCATAAAGAAGTTATTTTAACACAGTTATAAAAAAGTTTTGATTAGAAAAGAAAAAATAAGAAAAAAATAAAAATTTATTCGTCAGTGAAGTCTTCAATCTTAGCAGGTAATTCTTCGTTTCCTGCTAACATGCCTCTCTTCTGCATGTATTCTCGAGCAATCAGGTAAAAGATTAACCCTACTGATTTCTTACCTTTATTGTTACAAGGAACAACTAAATCAAGCTTGTTTGATTGGTTATTAGTATCACATAAAGCGATTATTGGAACACCAATCTTGAACGCGTCTTCTACGGCGTTTTTGTCCGGCCACGGATCACAAACCATCATTGCTTTTGGTTCAGTAAACGTATCCAAATTAGAGTTGGTAAGAATTCCAGGAGGATATCTTCCAGGAAGAACTTTTATTCCAGTAAGTTCATTCAATTTCTTCAACGCTTTCCAGCCATTTTCCCTACGACAAGTGATCAAAATTTCGTCAGGTTCGTATTGTGATAGAAAGTTAGCAGCTAAAGCTACTCGTTCATCAATTTGTTGCAAGTTCAATACGCTTAGTCCGTCTGGTCTAGTTTTGTAAATAAACTTGGCCATATACTTAGTCTTAAATTTAGTTCCAATATGAATTCCTGATTTAAGGTATTCTTTGGAATCGATTAGTAAACTTTCTTGTTCTGTTGCCATTTTATATTTTCTCCATTTAATTTATTTAATACAAATAAGAATAAGTCTTATTCGCATGTTTCTTTTGCCTCAATGCGTAATGCTTTACCCTACACCAGGTAAGCGTTGGCTATGTTTATGTTATTTTAAGTGTGAGTTTATAAAGATATCGCTAAATTTATTGGTGTATAACAATGATTTCTCTTAGAATTAATTTACCATCTACAACATCAAACCATCTTTCTTTAAACCATTTAATTTTATGATTCTTAATTTTTCCAAAATGAGGATCAGCCAATAAAATTTCATCATTCTTAAATCCAACAACCACAGAATAATGGCCTGCTTCTTCTGGTGAAAACCAATCTACAATTACGGGAATATTCTTTTTAACTAATCTTTTTAATTCAGTAATCGTTGATTTTTGTTTTACATATCCCTTAAATCCAAATTCTTTTGCTGCTTTTACAATATTCTTTTCCGAACAACCAGTTCTCCGATTGGTTTTAGTTAATTTTACCAAATATTTTTCAGATTTAATAATTCCATAAGCAGATAAAACCATTTTTAGAGAAGCTGGGCCACAATATCCTTTTGATTGTTTAAATGGTTTAAGCTTTATCATAATTATAACAAAACAAAATAATTATTTAAAGTTATTGTTTAGACGATAGTAGAAAGAACCTACTTCAAAGTAGTCGGTTCCACAACATTTAAATATCTTTTTTCTCGTTTTACAAAAATGACTGAAACAACTATCGACCCGGCATTTAAATGTAATTATGATAAAGAAGATCCTTTTGAATTAGAATATATTGTAGATGTTGATACAACAAGAATTACTGATCCAAAAGAATCAAAAGAATATTTTACAGGAATTATTCAAGAGATTAGTTCTGATGTAGCAGGAAAAGTGACAGATCATGGACATTCAATTACAGTCAAAGTAGATAAACCTTATTTCAATGCATTTATCGATGTTGCTAGAAATCTTTATTTTGACGCAGGTAGTAAATTTGATCAAAAAATTGAAAAGTTAACTAATATAAGTTTAACAGCAGGAGCTTTGGGAGGGCTTACTGCAGTAGTAGCTACTTATAGCCCAATAGCAAAAGTTGCTACAGATATAGGTAATAAAATTAATGATACTTCTTACTTATTAGCTCCAATTGCAGGAATTGCTGAGACTGTTGCTTCATTAGGTGGACCTGCAATAGCAGCAGTAGCTAGTTTTTTTTCCCTCCATTATGCAAGTCAAAGATTAAGTCTATTGGTTAAAGGTAAAGAATTAAAAAACATGAAAAAAGAAAGAGACAGATACAAATTCATAACATTAACACATTGGAGAAAAAAAGAACAATAATAATTTACAAATATCTCTTCCAAAACAGAAATAAATTTATATTAAAGATCATCAACAGAAGATATGTCTTTACCGCCAATCCCACCGTTGAACTTATCATTATCAGTAGTCAAAGATTTCTTACATTTGCAAAGTACAAAGAAAGGAAGAATTCTAACCAATATTGCTTGGGATTGGAAAAAACAATATCATGGGAATCAAGATCTAATTAGGGATGCAGATAAATATTGTGTAGAAACAGAAAGGGATCAACAAATTCCGTTCAAACCAGAAGATGCAGAAGCTTATTCATTGATTGTACCACAATTCTTTGCCTTGGCTAAACATTTCAGTATCGCTTGTGATCAACAAGAAGTAGAAGAGATAACTGATTGTTTCAAACATGTTAACAAAATTGCTACAGAAGTTTTCAAAGAAATTCCAACATTTATGCCTCGACCAACAAAACATAATGATAAAGCATTAAAGTTCGTACAACATTATGATGACCCGGTTAACTGTTGTCCGAGTTTACATATAACTTATTCTGTTCTCGCTTACAATATTGGAAAAACTATTTTAACACCAAACGAATTTCATGATTATGAAGAAAGTATTGGCGCAATGTTTTCTTCTGTATTATACACTAAACAACATGCAATTGTAGACATCATTTATGGGATGGTTTGTGCTACTCAAGCTTTTACAGAAACATACCCTGATCAAAAATTTGATGATTTGACTTCTAAATTCAATAATCTACAGAAATATTATCCGGAAGTTCCTTTTCAAACAATAGCAGATTCTTATCATTCAGAAATCTCTTCAGGATTAAGTTTATTTGAATTAGTGGAAAAAGAAATTGTGCTTTCTGGGAAGTATAAGAAGTTGAGTAAGGAAGAATGTGGAAGATTGATTACTTAAATTCTTCAATACCTTCTCCGATGATCTTGAACTTACACTCCAATCCTTCCGGTAGACTTCGATGTTTCCTAAGAATCAAGCCACGACAGTTAGCAAATGCCCTCAGTTCAATTAAACACTTCGAACCGTACTTCAACAAATCTCCACCGACCATCTTCACTTGGTCGCGATTATCGAAGTCAGAATAAACTTGATTAGTAATCAAAACAGGAATTTTTTTACGGCGAGCAATTTCTACCAAATAAGCAATCTGTCTGCCCAAAGAAGCGTTAACGTCATAAACTTCTGTACTTTTACCTAACTCTAAACGATATAACATCGAAATGGAATCAACAACAATCATTCCAATGGAATCATTAACCATTCCTCTTAAAGTTTCAAAGATTTCACTCTGTTCAATAAAGTTAACAGGATTAAAGAAAACAATATTTTTCAAAACAGGTTCATAATCTTTAGTTAATTGTTTAATCCGTTCAACACAAATTCCTCCTTCCGTATCAATAAAGATTGCTCTTTTACCAGATTCAACAACTTTTACAGCCGCAATTAAACACAAATTTGTTTTACCGCAACCAGAAGGACCATAAATAGTTGTAATGATATCTTTGTCATAACCGCCATTTAATAATAAGTCCAGAAACTTTATTCCCGTAGAAATTTTAGTCATAAAAGCTGATTCTTAACATTAGATATAAAGATTTCTAGTCTTGACTTAATGAATAAACCATACAGATTTATAAAATAAAACCACTTTCTCCTACATAATGCAAAGAAAAGTAAAGTATTGGTTAATAGCTATCCTCTTCATTACTTTAGCTACCAGATTGATTCTAGCATTTACTACTCCTAATTTTACTTATGAATCCTATTTTCATTTGAAACAAGTAGAAGAAATAACAGCAACAGGGTTGCCGCTTTATGAAGATCCATTATCTTACGGTGGCAGAGAATTGATTTTCTTACCAGGATTTCATTACTTTATGGCTTTTTTTGATATATTCTTGCCATTAGAATTAGCTGCAAAAATAATTCCCAATATCTTATTATCTTTACTAGTGATTATCATTTTCCTCATCAGTAAAAAAATTACTAATAACAATACAGCAGCATTACTCTCTGCATTTATTACTGGATTTTTACCAATTCTCTTTCAAACCAGTTCTTTTACTCCAGAATCATTATTCTTGCCGTTAGTATTTCTAACAATTTATGCTTTTATAAGAATAAAAGAAAAAAAATACCTAACCATTTATATCATTAGTTTTCTAGCGTTATCATTAATCAGTTCAGCAACAATTCTCTTATTAATTGGATTTGGGATTTATACTTTATTATCTTTGTTGGAAGGGAAAAAAACTTCCAAGTCAGAAAACGAACTAATTATTTTTTCATTGTTCTTCTTTGTTTGGATTCAATTTCTGTTTTATAAAAATACTTTTTTAACAGAGGGAGTATCATTCATTTGGCAGAATGTTCCAAAACAAATCATTCAATTATATTTTCCCACCTTACCAGTTTTACAAGCAATTGTTTTAGTGAGTGTGATTCCTTTCCTAGCAGGAATATATGTTGTTTATCAATCACTATTTGAATTAAAAGGGCAAAAAGCTTTTCTTCTAATTAGTTTTGCAATCTCGACAACTTTACTTACTTGGTTCAGGTTAATTCAATTTAGATTATCATTAGCTTTTTTCGGATTAATCTTAGCAATACTTTTTGCTTCTTTCTACAAAGACCTCTTAGCTTATCTACAAAAAATAAGAGTGACCAAAATAAACAAATATATTCTTCCAACAATGATTATTGTTTTTCTTTTAACAATGATCTTTCCAGCAATAAGCACTTCATTAAAACAAAATACTCCCACTGATGAACAGATTATTGCTTTTCAATGGCTTGAAGAAAACACAATAGAGAAATATGGAGTGGTTGCCCTTTTAGAAGAAGGACATCTGATAACTTATTACGGAAAAAGAAAAAACTTAATGGATGACCAATTCCATTTAATAAAAAACACCGAAAAGAGATTCCAAAATCTTAATTCTCTCTTTGTAACAAAATTTGAAACTCAAGCGTTAGGAATTTTAGAAGAATATAATATTAAATATATTATTCTTACACCAAAAGCAAAAGCAAAGTATGATATTAAAAAATTGGGTTATTATTCAGGAAAGTGTTTTGATAAGATATACGATCAAGAAACAAGAATATATTTAGTTGAATGTATTTTGGGTGAGATCTAATGAAATTTGACATTAAAAAACATATTTCTGTTCAAGAAGTAATCAGTACCAAGAATGTTTATCTAAATCACTTAGTAAAGCATCAAAGAAAATATTTAATTTTACTTCTTTTAATTGTTTTGGGGATACCATTATTCTCCAATTATTTACAAAATGAACCTTTAATCATGGGTGGAGAGAGTTATTATCATCTTTCTCAAACAAAAACAATTTCAATTCATAACTTTTTTTATTGGCCACTTCAGATTATTAGTTCTTTCTTACCAGCACAATTATTATTTATGATTCCTTTACTTTTTGCCATCTGTTCTATCTTGATGTTCATAGAAGTGATGAAAAAAACAAATTTCACGATGCGTTCAACATTTTTCTTCCTTACTATTCTGATCATCTCACCGGCATTTATTTTCACGTTCATTACCATTTCTGCTTATTCACTAGCTATTTTCTCGATTTTGTTAGGGTTCTTATTATTATCACAGAAAAGATCTGGCTGGCAATTCTTATCATTGATTCCTTTTTTAGCTGTAATAGTTATAGATATTTATAGTACTTTCTTACTGCTATTACTTTTAGGGATATATCTTTACTTTGAAAAGAAAGAAGAAAAAATAAAGAGAATTAAGATTCTCTCGATTACAATAATAATTTTAACAATGGTTAATATAGTGTTCTTAAATCTGCCATTGATTACGGGACCATTTCATAATCAACAATTAATTCCAGACTTATTATCAGATTTAGGTGGCTTATCAGGGATTAATTTTTTCACATTAATCTTATCTTTAATTGGATTAAGTATCACCTGGAAAAAGAAAGAATTCTTTTTTGCTTATATCATTTTACCATTTACGATTGCGGCTTATATCTTCAATACCCAAACAATTCTTTATTTAACGATGATCCTTACTTTCTTTGCAACTGTAGGAATGACGAAACTATTTGAACGGAATTGGAATCTTGTCGCTTTGAAAAGGTTTACTTTTTTCATTCTAGTCTTAGGGTTATTATTTTCAACAATCACTTACTTAGAGAGGGTTCCAGAGAACAGCCCGACAAATAGTGAAATTGAAGTTTTAACTTGGATGGACAACAATTTTCTCAGTGAAAGAGTAGTCTTTTCAGATCCAGAAAATAGTTATTTTATTGATTACTTTACTGAACAAAGGCCATATTATCAATTAAATGAAAAAAGATTTTTCAAAAAAGAACAAACTCAAGGGATTCTTGCTGCTTTATATATTGATGAATTGTTTCCTTTATTGGAACAAAATGAGATTACAACAATATATATTTCGGAAAAGATGAATTCAAAACTATCTAAAGAACAAGGGTTATTATTTCTACTAAAAAACGAAAGATTTAAAATTATCCACTCCTATGAAGGTAATGAGGTGTGGGAATTTAAAATTTATTAGATTAAACTTAAAAAAAGAATGATAGTTAAACCTTTAGATATAGTTTTATTTTGCACATATTTCATTTTACTATTTTTTTCTATCTTCTGGTTATTAGTACTTTTTTTCTCTGAAGGGGAAAAAGAGAAAAAAACACTTACCAGGAAACCATTTTTTACCACCATTGTCCCAGCATATAATGAAGAAAGATCTATCGTTGAAACCTTAACTTCGTTAATCAATTTGGATTATTTCAAAGAAAAAATGGAGATTATTGTTGTTAACGATGGTTCTACTGATAATACTCAATCGCTGGTTGAAGAGTTCATTACCAATAATCCGGGCCGAGAAATAACTTTAATCAATCAAAACAATCATGGAAAAGGTCGAGCAATGAACGTAGCTTTAGAAGTAGCAAAAGGAGAATTCTTTGCTTGTTTAGATGCAGACTCTTTCGTTTCTCAGAATGCAATTAAAGAAATGTTACCTTACTTTGAAGCGGACCAAAATGTAGCAGCAGTTTGTCCAACATTAAAAGTTAAAAAACCAAGTAACATTTTACAAAAAGTACAATGGTTTGAGTATATTATCAACATGTTTTACAAATTTCTTAATTCAAAGATTGATTGTATTCATGTCACTCCTGGACCTTTTAGTGTCTATCGGACAAAAGTAATCAAAGATTTGGGTGGATTTGATGAACAGACCATTACTGAAGATCTTGAGATTGCGATGCGATTACAAAAACACCATTATAAGATTATGCAAACATTTGATGTGATTGTTAATACCGTAACCCCACAGACCTGGAAAGCGCTATTCTTACAAAGAATAAGGTGGTATAAAGGTTCAGTAGACAATACAATTAATTATCGTAAAATCATGTTTAAGAAAGAATACGGAGATTATGGCTATTTAAGAATGCCAACAGTAATTCTTTCTGGGATTATTGCGGTAATATTATTTGCTACTTTGTTTCAAGATTTAGTAACTAAAATTATTCAGTGGGTTGCTTCTTTAGCAGCAGTAAATTTTGACATTTGGACATTAATTAAAAACTATTCTTTTGAATTTAATTATTTAAGTTTACCTTTTGCAAAGTTGTTTATTGCGGCTACTCTTTTAAGTATAAGTTTATTTGTGATGATTTACTCTTACAAAATTGTTCAAGAAAAGATTAATAATCATGGAAGGACTTTAACTGGACTGGTTACTTATTTGTTCATGTATGGAATCTTTATGACTTTTGTTTGGGTTTATATTGCTTTTATAATCGTTACTAAGAAAAAGAATACTTGGTAATTTTGTTTATTCTTATAATTACTTTAATATGGGTAAGCAAGTTGCGAGGTTAGTTGATTTGGATTTTAGAATTATTGACTTTTAGAACATAAATCTTTATTAATAAAAGAGTAATTTTCATAAACTATGTCTTACAAAATTACTAATACTGATAAAACACCAGAATTTAATGAAGTTTATGGTGTGAGATCTGGCTCTACAAGAAAAGAAGCTTTGGGAGAATTAGAATCTGCTATTTTAAATAAAAGTGTAAAAATTGTTCCTAATTTGTCTTCTGGAGAAGTTTATGTTTATCCGGTTGAAGAAGATAAGTTTGAAGCAACTCTCGCCTCAAAGGGATTAGTGCCAGAAAAACAATCCACAAGATTTAGTATAGCACAAATGCATGATCTCGGCAGAAGATCCCTGATAAGGGGTTATGTGACATGTGGAATAAAAAAGGATTAATCTCTTTTTATTTTCTAGTTTCCTTAACCTCAACAAGCAAGTTGTGTAAGAGATTTTGGACAATAACAATCTTTAAATATAAGCAAAATCCTGAGAAATTCTTATGGTAGAAAGAAAACTTAGCACTAAGAAATATTTAATTGCTTTTGTTTTAACAATAATCATTTTTTGTGGTGGAATATTAGTTGGTTCTTTATTAGAGAATGCACAATTAAAAGATGCTAAACAAATAACTTTAAATGAAAAAGTTAACCTGCAAAGTTTACAATTACAACAGAGTTATATGGAATCAGGATTGGCTGATTGTAAAACCCTTAACAAAATCTTAGAAACAAACATTGATGAACTAACAAAAAAGATGGGGATTGTAATTGATTATGAAAAGCAATCCTTCTTTAACGAAGATGAATTTAACTTACAGTTAAGAGATTATTTTTTAACAGAAATTCAATTCTTATTAACTTCACAAGAAATTGATAAAACTTGTGCAAAAGATAGTATTAAAGTAATCTACTTTTATGATGAAAGTGCTGCTGATACACAAGGCCAAATTTTAGATTATCTGAAAAAAGTTTTTGGTAGTGAAGTCTTAGTGTTTTCGTTCAATTCTGGATTTAATCAAGAACCAATGATAAACGTTTTATTAACTTCTTACAAGATTGAAAAATTTCCAGCAGTAGTGGTAGATGATCAAGTATTTCAAGGACATACATCCGTTGAAGTTTTAATGAAAACAATCTGTAATGAGATTAATGACATAAAAGGAGAAATGCCTAAAAAGTGTCAAACTCTTTTTAAAAATTATAAGTGATTTTATAAGAGAAAATTAATCTTTAACAATAAAGCCTTTAGCTTCTAAAATTTTCTTTACCGAAGCGTCAATCCT
>JABHRR010000005.1 GCA_018670095.1 Candidatus Woesearchaeota archaeon | reverse complement strand
CAGGAACTCCTATTTTTGCTGCTAACTCATCTTCTGGTGGAAGAGTAGACCTAAAAACAACAGAACAAGCTTTTGGAGATAAATTACACACTTACACTATTGTAGATGCAATTGCTGACAAGAATGTTTTACCATTTAGGGTAGATTATGTTTCCACAATGAAAAAAGAAGAAAACATTGAAGATAAAAAAATAAGTAGTATTGATAGGGAAGCAGTACTTTCTGGATCTAAAAGATTAACAAATATTGTGAAATATATTCGTGAACATTTTGATCAAAAAACAAAGAGAAATAGTTATTATAAACTTAAAGATCGTCGTTTAGCTGGATTTAATTCTATTTTTACGGTTTCATCTATCGATATGGCTAAAGAATATTATGCTGAATTCAAAAAACAACTTAAAGATTTACCAAGTGATAAACAGCTCAAAGTAGCAACAATTTATAGTTTTGGTGTAAATGAAGAAGAATCTGTTGATGGAGTTATTGATGAAAACTCGGAAGACACAAGCGGACTTACTGCAAGTTCGAGAGACTTTTTAGAGAATGCCATCAAAGATTATAATAAAATGTTTGGTACATCATATGACACCTCATCTGATAAGTTTCAAAATTACTATAAAGATGTTAGCCAACGAGTAAAAGACAGAGAGATAGATATTCTGATTGTGGTGAATATGTTTTTAACTGGATTTGATGCCACCACATTAAACACCTTATGGGTAGACAAAAACTTACGATTACATGGCTTACTTCAAGCATTCTCTCGTACTAACCGTATTTTAAACAGCATAAAAACTTTTGGTAATATTGTTTGCTTTCGTAATTTGGAAGAAGCAACGAATAAATCTCTTTCACTTTTTGGAGATAAAGAAGCAAGTGGGATTGTATTATTAAAAACTTATGATGAGTATTACAATGGATATAAGGATAATAAAAAGAATGTGAAAGGATATAAAATTTTAGTCAAAGAATTACAAGAAAAATTCCCAATAGAAGAAAGAATACTTGGTGAGCAAAATCAAAAAGATTTTATTAAGCTTTATAGTGGTATTTTGCGTGTGCGTAATATTTTGACCACTTTTGACGAATTCATAGATAATGAACTATTAACTGAGCGTGATATTCAGGATTATCATAGTTTGTATATAGACCTTTATAATGAATTTAGAAAAAGTAAAAATACTGAGAAAGAAAATATTAATGATGATATTATTTTTGAAATGGAACTTATCAAGCAAATAGAAATTAATATTGATTATATTATTACTTTAATCAAAAAATTTCATGAAAGTAATACCAAAGATAAAGAGCTTTTGATGGATATCAACAAAGCAATAGACTCAAGTCTTGAATTACGTAATAAAAAAGATCTTATTGATCAATTTATTGATTCTCTTGATATGCAATCCGTAGTTGATGATGATTGGCAAAATTTTGTAGAGAAAAAGAAAATTGAAGAATTAGAAAAAATTATTAGCGAAGAAAATCTTAATTCTGAGAAAACATATACATTTATAAAAAATGCATTCAGAGATGGTAGTATACCAACAACAGGTACAGCGATAACTAAGGTTTTGCCCCCAGGATCCCGTTTTTCCAAAACAGGCGAACGTACTAAAAAGCGAGAGAATATTCTTGAAAAATTCACCAGATTTTTTGATAGATTTTTTGACATATCTAATAAGGAGTAAGTTATAATGGCACTACTATCCAAATCAAAATATTTAATCGGACTTCAATGCCCTAAATACTTCTGGATTATGTTACATGAATCCAATAAAATTTCTGAACATGGTTTAGTAACACAACAAAGATTTGACGAAGGTCATAAAGTCGGACAGTTTGCTAAAAAATTATTCCCAGAAGGTATTGACATTCCTGAAGGAAATTTCAAAGAGAATCTAGAAAAAAGTAAGGAACTTATTAAACAAAGGAAACCTTTATTTGAAGTTGCTTTTATGGTTGATAATCTTTATAGTAGAGCAGATATCCTTGTTCCTGTTGGAAAAGACGAATGGGATATTATTGAAGTTAAAAGTGCAACTAAAATTAAAGAAGTAAATATTCATGATGTTGCGTTCCAAAAACATGTTTATGAAAAAGCTGGTTTGAAAATAAGAAAATGCTTCCTACTACATATCAACAATAAATTTGTTAAGAAGGGAGAAATTAACCCAGAAGAATTTTTCACAAAAGAAGACATCACAGTACAAGTATATTTAGCAATTGAAGGAATTGAAACAGAAATCTCTAATATACTTAGTATTATGAAAGCCGATGTTTGTCCAGATATTGACATTGGTAAACACTGTAGAGACCCTTACGGTTGCCCTTTAGAAGACCAATGTTGGGGTTTTTTACCTGAAGCAAGTGTTTTTGATTTATACAGGGGTGGAGCAAAATCATTCCAGTTATTTGAGGATGGTGTTGTAAATCTAAATGATATTCCTGAAACTTTCAAATTGAATGATAAACAAGGCATTCAACGAGATTGTGATATTAACAATGAAATCCATGTAAATAAAGGCAAAATAAAGAGATTCTTGGCAACTTTACAATATCCTTTGTATTACTTTGATTTTGAAACGTTTGCGACAGCTATACCTCTTTATGATGGCACTAAGTCATACCAACAAATCCCATTTCAGTTTAGTCTCCATGTTGATGACGGGAAAGAAATTAAGCATTATGAGTTTCTAGCAAATCCCGGAGACGAAAGAAAGATTTTGTTAGAAGAAATGAAGAAAGTTCTAGGAGATTCTGGAAGTATCATTGTATTCTATCAATCATTTGAAATTGGAAGATTAAAAGAATTAGCTGAAGCTTTCCCAGAATATAAAAAATGGGTTAATGGAATTATTAAGAGAATTGTCGATTTAATTGTTCCATTTCAAAATTTTGATTATTACAACCCTAAACAAAAGGGTAGCTGTTCTTTAAAGAAAGTTCTTCCAGCTATGACAGGAAAAGGATATGAAGGTTTAGAAATATCAGATGGTGAAACAGCTAGTATTCTATTTACTAAAGATGGGTTAAATCCTAAAGTAAGAAAAGATTTATTGAAATATTGTGAATTAGACACAGAAGCTATGATTTGGATGGTCGATGAATTAAATAAATTAATTAAAGAATAAAAGTGAAAATGTCAAAAAATCTTATAAAAATTTATTTGCTATTTATTTTAGTTGTTTTACTTCTTCCTTCAAATATATTAGCTAGTAGTGTGTCAGAGACTTGTGCTTCTATGTTCCTTGAAGAAACAAAGTGTCAAGGAGACGCATTAATGAAAGAATTTCAAAAAACTAATTGTGAAAAGATATGGGCTTTTTATATGCCTTGTAATGATGGTTGTAAAGACGGTCAATGTATTGGTTTAAATGTTAGTACCTCAAATGGTGACAACAACAATTCATTTACAAATGAAGAATATTCACTTTCTGACCCTTTCATGGACTTTAATCCAGCGTGGATTAAAAATGGAACATATGAAAATAGGGTTAGAACCAAAGAAGGAGATTCTCTAAAATCATTTATTTTTACATTAAGAAAACCTCTTGAAATTGCAATTCCAATAAAAAATGGGTGTTATGTTATACAAACATATCATGGAGATTTAGGATACGCACAAGGTCCCCATTATTTAGAAATTGAAGGAAAAATCATCAACCAATATGAATATAATGAAAAAGGCGAATTTATTGATTTTGAAACTGAATCCTGTATTGATGACAATGAATTAAATTTAATCCTGGGTTCTTTTACAGCTTATCTTGAAAAAGATTTTGACTTTAGGGAGGATGGTGGTTTTGGACATTCTATGCTCAATGCTTTGGCAATTGGAATTCAATCAAATAATCCTAAGATGTATTATATTAATTTTGGTGAATCCGCAAATTATGATTTAACTAAACAAAAATTCTTAGATGATGGGTTAATTGACGATTCGCAGATGGCTCCCATCGAGCCTGAAGAATTACTACCAATACCTGAAACTAAACAAGAAGTGATTATTAATAATTCTCCTGCAGTGGAAAAAACAATAGAAAAAGTTCAACCAGAAACAACTGTAGAAAACAAAACAGATAATGCGTCTAAAAACCAGAACAGTTCGGGAGGGGGATTCTTTAATTTTATAATCTTAATATTATTTGGTTCTGCCATGTTCTGGATATACAAACGTAACCAAAGAAAAAAGAATCGTCCAAACTTAAAAATTCCAATTAAAAAATTTTCTCAAGATTTCCAAGAAATAAAGAAAGAGAAAAGAGTATTATTTAAAGAACAGGAGAAAGCTTTATCTGAATTAGAAAAATCAAAAATAAGCAAAGAAGAGAAATCAAAAAAACAACTCGAAATTTTAAATTATTTTAGAGATAAAGAAATAGGATTAAATAAAGCAATTGATCAAATTGAGAAAGAAACTATCAACAAAAATGATATATATTCTAAAAAATTAGAAGAAAAAATCAAACTGGAAAGAGAAATAGCTTTGTTAAATGAGCAAAACATAGAACTTAGTAAAGAGAAGATAAAGAAAGAGATTGTTACAGAGGAAAAAAGAAAAGAATCCAATAGAATAAAAAAATTATATCAAGAAAGTGTTAAAGAAGCAAAAAAGAAGTATTCTGGTGAAGAACTGAATACTGAATTAACTGGTTTAAAAGAAGATTATGAAGAATCTAAAGAAGTAATAAATAATACTATAGAAAAATCTCTTGATAGAATAAAAGAATCTCAAAAAGAAATCTCAAAAATAAAAGAAGTAGAAAAAAGAGTTCTTGAGAAAGAAAAATCAATTGATGAAATTATTCTAAATGAAAAGAAAACACTAATTGATAGTAAACCAATAATACAAAAAAAATCAGCTAAATCTTATGAGGAATTCATTAAAAAATTCAAAGAGAAAGCAAAAGATTGTGAATCTTGGCCAGAATATATTGAGGTATACATCTCAATTTTTGGTAAAGATAAAGAAAATTTAAAAGATTTAATTAGTTATCTTGTAAAATCTACTGGGGGAACTAACGAAGAATTTGTTAGGGAAAATATTAACACTCTCTATAATCAAGCAGTGAAAAAGTTAAGTGCTAATTTAGTAAACGACCTTAAAGAGATTGATAATATGTCTGGAGATGAATTTGAAGAATATCTTGAAAATCTATTTGAAAAACTAAATTATACGGTTTCTAAAACAAAAAGGTCGAGAGACGGCGGTATTGACTTGATACTAAAAAGAAATGATGAAATAACACTTATACAAGCAAAAAGATACCAATTATCGGCCACAGTTGGAGTAAGTGCGGTAAGAGATGTTTTCTCAAAGAAAGATAAATATAAAGCAAGTCATTTAGTTGTTCTTACAACAGCCATGAAGTTCTCAGTTGATGCCAGACAAGAAGCTAAGGAAAATGGAGTTCAATTATGGGAAAGGAACAAATTAAAAGAATTGTTGAAAAAAGCAAAACAAAATGACTAAAATAAATTATTATGATTCAAAGAGTATTTTAGGTAAATTAAAAGAGGGTAAATTTCAAAATCCAAAGTATTTTTCATTGAATTACCTGGCAAATATGTTACTTCTTAAAGGTAAGCGTGAAGATTTAATGATAATTGAAGACCTTAAAGGAAAGATTACTCTTTTTCCTCATCAAGTGAAAACAGCTTTGATATATCTAAATGAAATGAATGGGAGAATGTTAATTGCAGATGAAGTTGGACTTGGAAAAACAATTGAAGCTGGAATGATAATGAAAGAGTTAATTGCAAGAGAAGAAGTTAAAACAGTATTAATCTTGTGTCCCGCGTCGTTAACATTACAATGGCAAGAGGAGATGAGAGATAAATTCAGATTACATTTTGAGGTTAATAAAAGTGTTCATAATTGGGCTAAGTGCGATAAAATTATTGCTTCCATTGATACTGCAAAATCACCAAAACATATGCAACAAATAGAAGCAATTCAATGGGATTTATTATTGATTGATGAGGCACATAAGCTAAAAAATAAGAAAACAAAAGCCTACAAAGCAATGGCTAAAATAAGAGCTCAGAATCGTCTTTTTTTAACTGCAACACCTATGCAAAACAGTTTGATAGAATTGTATAATGTTATAGACTTGTTAGATCCTGGTTCTTTGGGAACACTATCCGAATTTAAAAGAAGTTACATTGCAGATAACAAAGGATTAGAAATTATGAATCAAGAATCACTAAATCATAAATTAAAATCAATTATGAAGCGTGATACAAGGAAAGATACTGGTTTGGATTTTACAAAAAGAAATGTTTACACTACATTAATAGAAGCAACAAATGAAGAAAACACTTTAGCTGATTTAGCAATTGATTTCATCCAAGGGCAATATCAGGGAATGGATGAAAAAAAATCACAACTCAAAGGAGTGGGAACATTACAACTCATGAGTTTAACAAGAATGTTATGTAGTTGTCGTCATGCATTCGCAAATTCACTAAGAAGATACGTTAAGAAAAATGAATTGGAACTTGGGAATCAAGAAAAAGCAAAACAGATATTGGAAATAAATGATAAACTTCCAGAGAATAATAAATTCACAACAGCAATAGAATTAGTTAAGAAAATAAATGAAAAAGTAATTATATTCACACAATTTCTGGACACTCAATTAGCATTGATGGATAGACTTGAGAAAGAAGGATTCAAAGTAGATATCATTAAAGGGGGTATGAGCACAGGAGAAAAGTCATATTCTATTAAGAAATTAAAGAGAGGAAAGATTGACGTTCTGATATGCACTGAATCTGGAAGTGAAGGTTTAAACCTCCAATTTTGTCATAATTTAATAAATTATGATTTGCCGTGGAATCCAATGAGAGTTGAGCAACGTATTGGCAGGATACACAGAATTGGGCAGGAGTTTGACGTTAACATTTACAATCTTTCAGTTAAAGGAACAATAGAAGAGTATATTTTACAAAGGTTATACAAAAAAGTTGATTTATTTCACATGGCGATAGGTGAAATGGCAGATATAATTACTAAAGTAGTTGATGAAACCTCATTTGAAAAAACTGTTTTTGAAATGTTAATGGAAAATAGAAAGAAAATTGATTTCAAGAAGAAGTTAGATGAATTGTTTAAAAAAGTGAAAGAATCAAAAAAATTTCAAGAAGATGTTAAAGCATTTGATGATAAAACATTAAGTTTATTTGACCTCTCTGTTGTAAAAAAATGAAACAATCCTCAATTAAGAAATTTGTACTAGATTATTTAGAATCAAATGAAATTAAGTTTAGTATAGATAAGAATAATATCCATACAGTTTATTTTAAAGAAGTTTTAGCTAATAAACTTGGTATAGAAAGAAAGTTTACATTTAATCGAGAAATTTCAGATGACCATGGTGTTGATTATCTTTCAATCCATAGTGATTTAACAAAATTTTTATTACGTGATAGTTTGGATAAAGGACAGATTGTCAAAGCTGTGTTAGATTTTCCAGTAAAAATAAAGGATAAATTAAATCTTCCAGAAACAATAAAAATTAAAAAACAAGAAGAAAAGAAAGAAATCGCAATATGTTTCATGTTCAAAGTAAGTTCTACAAATACTCATGAAAATCAACCAGAATTTTTGAAATTTGTGATAGTAGATTATGAAAACGGCACTGTTTTTCCTGAAGAAATATCTTCGGAATTTCATAATTTTGATTTTAAAGAAGCAAGATTCAAATTTAATCCAAATAATGTTGTAAAATCACATTCTGTTGCATACGAAACCTTAGAAAAATATCTTAATAATAAATATGAAGAATCTGGTATTGTTAACAAAGCTTTACTTAATAAACAAATTGAAGAGATGGAGTCAAGACATGACGAGTTTAAACGTGAATGTAAAATGGAAGTTTCCAAACAAGAGGATAGGTGTAAGTATTGGCGAGAAAGAATTAAAGCGTCCAGAACAATCCCAAAAGAAAGAGAATATAGAAATAGTTTGAAAGCTTCTGAAGAAAAATTAGAGCAATTTAAAAAAGAAAATGAATCGAAAACGAATTTAAATTTCTTAAATACTGAATCTCGTATTAAAGATATTAAAAACCAATATGATTTTGATATCAACGTGTATCTTTCTGGATCAATTGTTTTTGAATATAATGTGAAAAAACTAATTTTACAGGAAACACAATCGGGAGAAGAAGTAAGTTTAACTTACAATGTTCTTTCAAATTCAATTCAAGAATATGTTTGTCCCACCTGTGAAAAAACACCTAATAGTTTTAATATTAGTATTAACGGATATTTTTGTTGCCCTTCTTGTTCTACTTATCAAGAAAAAGATAAGGGTTTTTTATGCAAAAGAGATAATGTAGAAAAATGCATTATCACTGGTAATTTCATTAAGAAAGAAGTAAATAACCAATGTTTAACATGTAAAAAATATTTTGATAAAAGCCTATTTAAAAAAGATGTTCTTGGAAAAAGAACTTGCCCATTGTGTTTAATTAAAACCTATTTCGGAGATATAATAAATAAAAAGGATGCAATTTTCTCAAAAAAGCATAATGCTTATTTTAAGCCAGACGAAGTTACTAAATGTATCTTTTCTAATGAATATTATTTATTAAATGAGGTCTCTAAAACAACGGGGAGTAGAAAGACTGTTGCAAATAAATATATCGAAAAGTGTAAATTCACGGGTCTCACATTTGTTAAAAATGAGATGAGCGATGAGGGAACATCAAAATTAGTTACAGGATTAAAAGAGATAGATACAAAAAACATCAAATACTCTCATTTAAAGGAAGTAATTAAGAAAAACAGGGTTGAGTTCAATGAAAATAGTTTTTGGGCCCTAGCACGTGTAAAAGGGCTTCTAAAGTCTAAATACTTCTTATATGATAAAAAGAAAAAAGAGATTTTATCTAAATAAATCTGGTGTTTTCTAAGCTAAAGAATCAAGATACTCTTTATATCGTTCGTAGAATTTCTCAAGTTGCTCATTTGCTTTCTTATCATCCACAGGAAATTCATAATAATATATTCTATCCTCCTCATAAGAGTAGACTTCTATTATAATCATTTTTTTACCTGTTAAATGAGCATATAAATTTGCTTGTTCTCGGGCAAATTTTAGATTATGTTCAACCCTTCGTGCTATGCATGTCTTAAACTCATAGATAAAGTCATCCCCGTAACCATCTACAGAAAACATTATAACCATATCCTTGTAGAAATAGTATCCGCTTGCATTAACTGAAAAGTATCTTTTAAAATTTGGTTCTAAGTGAGTTCCAATGGTTAATCCATATCCTCTTGGTTCTTTGACTTTTGTTTCTTCAATCCATTTCTTTAATTCAGAATAATCTTTATAGAAAAAAAATGTATTCTCCAAGCATTCAATATATTCCTCTTTTGATAATTCTTTTACTGACAGGTCATCATTGTATGTTTGTTTATTATTTTCATACTCTTCTTGAAATGTTCCAAATGCGTATTCTTCTGCAAACTTATTGCTTTTTCTCAGCTTTTTAGTTTGATTATTAAGAAGAAATTCCTTAAATGTTAATTCTTCAGGTTTGCTTATAAGATTCTTTATTGAGATTTTGTTCTTTGTTTTTAAATATTCTTCATAAAATATTGTCCCTTGATATATTCGATAGCAATCCAAATTTTGTTTGAATCGTTCTTTTGCATCTAGTGAGTATTTTTTTGGGGGATAATATTTTGTATGGTCCTCATATATTATTACATCCTTTTTCTTTATGGTATTGATATGTTTTCTCTCGGAATCTTCTGGAAGTTTAAAATCATCATATTTTTTATTGGGTAAAAGAACATATCTGTAAATATTATCATTTATTTTATTTTTATCCTCTGTTTTTCCACCATCTCTAAAGAATCGGATTAATGTTGTCATTTCAAAACAAGGGTTTGTTAGATTTTTGAAAATACTATTAACAAATTCTCTTAATTCTTCAGGGGTATATTTCACGGAATATTTTATATCTTCTTCATACATCCCCTCTTTATCTTTTGCCTCACTATTAAACCAATAAGTATTTATGTTTAAGTTTTGTGAAGAAGATCCACCCCACTTCTTTAATGAACCATTTTGTAGGATAAATTTGTAGGCAGTATTTTCATCAATAGTCCCTTCATCATTAAAGTTATATCTTATTATTTCTTCATTTTCAGGATTAAGAATAAAAACACAATCATTTTTGTAAATTTTAACTTCATTAGAACCCCATGTTGATGAAGTAACTATTGTATTATCAGAAGACTGGAAAAATCTCAGTTTGCCAATTGATTTATCAAAATCAAACTGCCTGTTTTGAAATTCAATATTATCTTCCATTATTTATCCAACTTAGTTTTTATTTTTCTAACTTAATTAATTCACGTTTACTTCTTTAGATAAACTATTTTTTTTAAATACTTCTAAGGATTTTAGGGTTTTATAAAGAAAAAAAGGGCATTTTAATTATGGTCACTCGAAAGTATATATTGGAAAGGCGTAAAAAACACCCTTAACCTATATATCCCGCCACTTTTATTATATCGAGTAATTGAAGAATATTTTTTGATGTGTTTTGGATTATTTGGTTTTATCTCAAAGAACCATTTTTTAGTTTGTTCATGTCCATTTATTCTAAAACGATAAATATCACTCCAACCATACTTTTTTCGTTTTTCTCGATATAAAGAAAACCTAAATTCAAGAATTACAAGTATTTCTTTAAGTTGTTTTGTGAATTTAGGTGAAATGGTAGCAAATTCAACTCTTGGATAAGGTTTACCTTTTTTATTCTCTATATATAGGCAACCATCAGTATCAAAATATCCCCTAAGAAAATGTTTACACAATTCTTTATTACTAACGATTTGTAATGGGATTAAGAAATCATTTTTTTTACCTAGTGGTAAATTGAGGATTTTGCTTTTGTAATCAACAAGCTTGTTGGACCAAATTTGGAACCCATAGACCCCACAAGAAGACATTTCTCTTAAGTTAAGAGTAAGATCAAATAATTCTTTGTAAATTGTTTTAATTCTTAAATCATAATGATCTCTGTCATCGATAATATGCCCTCTTAATTGATAAAGTCCTTTATTTTTGTAATAATTCATACTTCCATCTCCAAGATGTAGTCCAATCTCTTCTGCAAGCAATGGGCTCATTTGATTTGGAAGTTTTATTTTATTCATTTGAATTCACCTCTTTGTTATCACACCTCAAAAAACAAAGAGTTTTTTAGGAAAAGGGTAGGTTCAGCGAAACTCATTAAATTTCTTATTGGTTCTACCAAAAGAATTTTATTAAGAGTTTTGCATTAGCTCTTTTTCGTTATTTATAGTTCTATTACCCATATATAAATAATTTGTATACTTGACCAGTGGGTATGTGGCTTTTTCAAATCGGCGGGGCCACTTTTTATTATTCTCATAACATCATTCCTGCACAATATACTTTCCTGTGTATAAATCTTTAAATACGAGTTATCATTCTAGAATACTCAATCAAGGAAAAGAGGCTCATGAATGTTGCAGTCTTTAAGAGGGGGATTATTAAAATGATAAAAAAAGTTATGGTGAGTTTAACAGTTTTAGTTATGTTTGTGTTTTTAGTAGGATGTTTAGATTACAAAGCTTATGATGTTCCAGCAGATGATGTTACTGAGGAAGATTTAAGCTTAATAGATGAGATTGCTAATATTGAAGAGCAATTGAATTTAGAAGAAGATTTAGCGGGAGAAGATTTAGCTGAAGTTGAAGATATTGTTCTTCCAGATTTAACTGAAGATGTTGAAAATGTTGATGTTAATGAAGGAGATTTAGAAGTTATCAATGTTAAAGAAAACGAATTAGTAAAACTTAATGTTAAAGTAAGTGATCCTGATAAAGATGTTGTTACTTACGCCTTTACTAAACCTTTAAACAAATTGGGTGAATGGCAAACTAATTATGGTGATGCTGGTGAGTACGTAGTTACTTTAACTGCAACTGATGGAAAACTAACAACAGAAAAGAAAGTTAAAATTGTTGTTGGAAGAGTTAATGTACCACCAACTATTGATGGGATTAAAGACATTACTGTTAGTGAGGGTGAACAAATTAATTTCGAACCTAAAGTTAATGATCCTAATGGCGATGCAGTTTCAGTATCAATCTCAGAACCATTAAAGTCTGGAACTTTTGTATCTGACCACACTTCTGCTGGCGAGTATAGTATCAAAGTTGTTGCTAGTGATGGTGAATTAGATACTGAGAAAGTGTTCAAACTAACTATTAATGATGTTAATGAATTACCTATTGTCTCTGGCTTAGAAGACGTTACTATTAAAGAAGGAGAAGTTGTTGAATTAAATCCAGCAATTACAGATTTAGATGAAGATAAAATTACTTTAACTATCTCTGACCCTGTAGGTAATGATGGAGTATGGGAAACTGGTTATACTGACCATGGAGTTTATGTAATTACAATTGTTGCTGATGATGGTAAAAATAAAGTTACCAAGAAAGTCACTGTAACTGTTGAAGACATAAACATGCCACCAGTGATTACTGACATCTCGTTGGATTTAAATTAATTTTTTTTTATCTTTTTTTATTTGAATGGTAGGAATAAAATGAACAATAAAAAAATAATTTTAGTTCTGATTGGACTGATGACTCTATTTTTGTTAGTTAATACTTCTTTTGCAGCTGTAAAAACTTTTCATGTTCAAGAAACTGATTTAGTTAAAGTTAAAGCTGAAGCAACTGATTTAGATAATGATAAGATTGTTTATTATTATTCTCCGCCGTTAGATGATAAAGGCGAATGGCAAACTGGTTATGATGATGCTGGTGAACATGATTTCGAGATTACTGCTTCTGATGGTGTTAATCAAGTTAAACAGCAAGTTAAAGTTATTGTTGATAATAAAAATCAACCTCCTATTTTATCTGAGAATAAAATTTCTATCAAAGAAACTCAAACTATCGATTTAAAGAAACTGGTTAGTGATCCTGATAATGATCCAATCAATTTTAAGTTTAACGCTCCATTTGATAATAATGGGGAGTGGACACCTGATTATAATAATGAAGGAAGTTTTGTAACTGTGTTTGAAAGTAGTGACGGAGAATTTGTTGAAAAATTTAGAGTTGAAGTTTCTGTATTAAATACTAATCAGGTTCCAGAAATAATTAGTACTTTTTCAGACGGAACAATTGTTGATTTTGAAGAAGATGAGGATTTAGAATTTAATGTTGAAGCTGTTGATGGCGATAAAGAAGAATTATCTTTTGTTTGGAAATTTGATGGTGAGATTGTAGGGGAAGAAAATTCCGGCGATTATTATTTAGATTATGATTCTGCTGGCGAACATTTGTTAGAATTAGTTGTCTCCGATGGCACTTTAAGTACAGAAAAAGAATGGACAATAAATATTGAGAATGTTAACCGAAAACCAATTTTGACTGTTTTACCAGTAACTGTTAAAGAAGGAGAAATGGTTTATTTAGATTTACCAGATGTTGATTTAGATGGAGAGGTATTATCTTATTCATTCGAATCACCACTTGATTCTGAGGGTGAATGGCAAACTAATTTTAATGATGCTGGTAAGTATGTTTTAGAGATTGTTGCTTCAGATGGTGAGTTTAGTGTTGAAAGAGATGTTGAAATAAATATTGTTGATGTTGACTTAGCACCAGTGTTAAACATTCCTGAAAAAATTTATGTTAATGAAAATGAAGAATTATTATGGGAAATTGATGTTTCTGATCCTGATAATGATAAAATCGAAGTTAGTTTTGCTGGCTTTCCAGAAGTTTTTGAATTTGATCAAAAAGATAATGTCTTCTCTTGGACGCCAAGTTATGATTATATTAAAAGGAAGGGCAATTTTGTTAGTAACTTACTAAGTTCGTTAAAGTTAGAACATTATTTCTTGAATAAAAGAACTGTTCCGTTTACAGTAACTGCTTGTGGTAAAGAGTTATGTACATCTAATGAAGTTAAACTAGTTGTTTACAATGTTAACAGAATGCCACAATTTACAAGTTTTGAAAATTTAACAATTACAGAATTAGAAGCTGTTGATTTTAATGTTGAAGCGGTTGATCCAGACGGCGATAAAGTTAAAGTTTATTATGGTTGGCCTCTAAACAAAAGGTCAGGTGAATGGACTACTGATTATGATGATCAAGACATTTATCCAATTACACTTACTGCTACTGATGGTAAACTAAGTAGTACTGAAACAGTTTATTTAACAGTTAAGAAAAATAATCGTGAACCTTCATTAGTGATTAAGAAAGACAAACATATTGTTAACGAGGGTGAAGAGTTTAGTTTCTGGGTTTCAGCAACTGATCCTGATAATGATGAACTTAAAATTAGATTAGATAATATTCCTTTCGGGGCATCTTTTAATGATGGTGAATTTACTTGGACTCCAGCATATAGTACTGTTGTTGAGAAGATAGATAGTTTCTTGAATAATTTTGTAAGCAGCTCATCATCTTGGAATAGAAAGTTCAACAAAGAACAGGAAACTGTATTTTTGAGTTTTGTTGCTTCTGATGGTTCTTTAGAAGTAATTCATCCAGTTGAAGTTGTTGTGAAGAATGTTAATCAAAAGCCAGAGATCATTGATTATTTGCCTGAAGAAGAACTTACAGTTAAAGCTGGTGTGAAAACAGTTTTCCATGTTGCGGTTAAAGATTTAGATAACGATAAATTATTATATGAATGGAATCTTGGTTTAAGACAGCAGAAAGTTAAAGGTACAGACACAATCACAAGAACATTTACTTCTCCTGGAAAGAAGAAAGTTAAAGTTGTTATTTCCGATGGTCGTGATTCAATTACTCAAGAATGGAACGTAAATGTTTATGCAGATGTTGTTGAAGAAGAAGTTATTGTTGACGATTCTGGAGATGTTGTTGAAGATCAACCATTTACTGTTAAAGTCTGGGTTATTGAAGGGTAAACAATGGCTGATGAAAAACCAACTTTTACTAATATTAATTCTATCGTTTGTTTATATTGTAAAAGCTTAATGCGTTCTACTAATAGAGATGGAGAACTAGATGGTTGTGGATTAGTACAAAATGATAAAGGGGAGTATGCATATGTTGTTTTGGGTGAACCTGATGAAGACTGGAAGAATGCAGGGATTGATTATATTCCAGGAAATAAAGGGTGTGAACAATTTGATGCTTCAGGATTATCAACACATCCAGATGTACTTGAAGAACTAGTTAAAGAAAATCCAAAATGTTCCAAAATACCTGTTGATTCGGAGGCTACTGAAACTGCATTTGAATTTAATGATAAACTAACCGGTTTTATGTATAAAAATTTTCCTAGAAATATTGGTTCTTATTCACGAATAAAAATCCAGCGGGAGAAAATATAATTAAAATTTCCAAACAACTAATTTTATAAACCACTAACATAATTCTTTTGATATGAACAGAGAGAAGTTACTTAATGGTTCAATTACAAAATCATTATTAATGGTTGCTGTGCCGATAATCTTTGCTAATATTTTACACACAGTTTATCAATTAATTGATACCTTTTGGGTTGGTCGGCTAGGGGTAGAGGCAGTAGCAGCAGTCTCGTTAAGTTTCCCAATATTATTTTTCTTAATGTCCTTAGCAATGGGTCTATTAACAGCTTCATCGATTCTTGTTGCACAGTATAATGGTAAAGGTGATCATGATAAAGTTTCATCTACTGTTGGGCAAAGTTTAAGTTTAATAATTATTTTAGCAATAATTCTTTCGGTCATTGGATATTTTTCTTCACATTATTTATTATCACTTCTTACCAAAGATATAACTGTTTTACAACAAGCCACTTCTTATTTACAAATCTCTTTTTTAGCAATCATAGCAATTTTTGTTTACATCTTATTTCAATCTTCTTTACGTGGAGTGGGAGAAGTAAAAGTTCCGTTAATCATCATTTCTATTACCGTAGTCTTGAATTTCTTTTTAGACCCAGTATTAATGTTTGGTTGGAGATTCATTCCCGCAATGGGAGTTTCTGGGGTTGCTTTGGCAACACTGATTACAGAATACTTATCAGCTATTATTGGGATTATTATATTGATTAGAGGAACTTATGGTATTAAATTGGGATGGTCTGATTTAAAAATGAAGTTTTCTTGGGTGAAAAGAATTTTTAGGTTAGGATTGCCGTCATCTTTAGAAATGGGTTCACGTTCTTTTGGAATGATCTTAATGACTTTCGTAGCTTCATTATTTGGAACTTTAACCATCGCTTCTTTTGGAATTGGAATGCGAATATTTATGTTTGTTATTATTCCTGGAGTTGGATTTTCTATTGCCACTTCCGTAATTGTTGGTAATAATTTAGGTGCAAGACAGCATGAACGAGCAGAAAGAATTGTTAAAACGGGAATGAAGATTGCTTTCTTAACTTTAACTGGATTAGGAGTTTTATTATTTATTTTTGCTAAACCAATTTCAGCTTTCTTTGTTCCGAATGAAATTGAATTGGTTTTAGAAGCTGCTTTCTTTATTAGAATAATGGCATTAACGTTTGGTTTTATTGGAATGCAAATGGTGATTTTTGGAACATTAAAAGCAGCTGGAAAAACTACAACTGCAATGTTTCTAGCTTTGTTTAATACAATTATGGTATTTGTGATTAGTTATGTTTTATCATCAATTGTTGGGATGCAACAATTAGGGATTTGGGTTGCTTATCCGATTTCTAATGTGATCTCTGCAGGAATTGCATATTATTTCTACTGGAGAAAAGATTGGTTGAAGAAAGAATTGGTCTAGGAGTTAATTTTTAGGGTCCTCTCCGATACTTTTAAAAACATATTAACATTACTTTAATCTATGTTACAAAAAGAGGTTTTATTATCAAGTAAAGATAAAATACTTCTTCCTTTATTCTTTTTGTCAATAATTTTAATT
The DNA here is from genome assembly GCA_018670095.1 of Candidatus Woesearchaeota archaeon. GTDB lineage: Archaea > Nanobdellota > Nanobdellia > Woesearchaeales > GW2011-AR9 > JABJOX01. The sequence continues at coordinate 17,511 of JABHRR010000005.1, read as the reverse complement.
GCTGTTCTTATAAGAAATATTTTTTTAACAATCTTACTAATTCTCATTCCAATTCTAATCATTTCATCTGTTTACTCTATTATTAAAACAAAATCGTTCAATCTAAATTCAATTATAAAAATGAAAGAGACTAGTTATGTTCTTTCTTTTTCAATTTTTACAATAATGATTTTTTCCATAATTCTTCCTTATTTGCTTTTTCATAATTCTTTTATCAACATTTTTGTTATCCAATACATTTATGTTCTTCCAATATTACTAATTTTCTTTGCATCATTATATATCTTTAATTATTTAATAAAAAAAGAAAAAATCCAATATAAACACTTAATAAAATCATCAATTATAATAACAATAATCCTCTCTGTAGTGATTTCTATTGGGTTAATTTCATTTAGTAATTATGTTTATAATGAGAGAACAGAGATTTACAATTGGGGTTATGATAAAGAAATTTCTGAATTTAATGAAAAAACTCAAAATCTTTATTCAGATAATTTACTAATCTTTAATGAGATTAAAACTTACCAAGATGATTTTCTAGCGAATGCCAATCAAGAAAAATTAGCATTCCAAACATTTGACAAAAAATTATGCTTTACTAATGAATGTGCCAAAAATGTTGTAGACAAAGCATATCACCTAATTACCATTGTGGTTAATTTTATGTTTATTCAATCCAACATAGAAAAAGCAAATGAAGAATTAACATTGATTAATGAAGAAAAATTTAAACCTGAGTTCAACACATTAGAAGATTATTCAAAAATTCTAAAAGAAAAAGTTGACTCTTCTGAGTTTACTATACAAGAATTAAGTGAAGAAGATAAAGAAATATTATCTCTAGTTGAATCAGATTTTAATTATAATGATTTAAACAAAATTGTTGAAAAATCAGATCTGGAACATAATGGTGCATGGTCAGATGTTCTTATTATTGAATCAAATTCCATATTCTATGATAGTTTATCATACACTTTCAAACATTCTGCTCCCTACAAAGAATTAGTAAGATTAGTAACTAAAATTATGATATTTACAGGACAACAAGGAAAAAATGATGCTCTTTTTATTGAAATATACAAAAACAAAAATATTGACGAACCAATTAACAGTAAAATCATTAGAAACAAATTGATATTAACTAAAATTGAACCCCATTTTGTTGAGGAAATATTTTCTTAGAATTTATTTTATTAGTCCCATTCAAGTTTAACGTTTTCTATAACCCAATCGAGATGCACAGGCACATTGTTATCGCCGCCCATACCGAAACTATTGCCATTAGCGAAGTGAACTGTTCCGTAGATTTTTTCTGCAAGTAATCCAGACCAGCCATATTTCTTTAAAGAATCTTTAGTTACGTTTGGATTCGTGCCGATACCAAATTCTGCTAGAACATTGAAGTTTTTTTCTTTGAAGATTAATGGTTTGACTTTTTCTTCAATGTATTTGTTAGCTTCTTTTGTTTTTCCAACTAAGTTTGTGATTTTACAATTTTCTACTACAAACTTAACATCATGTTCTAAAGGAAAAGGTCCGCCCCAATCTTTGAAAATTGTAAAAAATCCATTTGCATTTTTGGGAACACAGAAAACTTCTGCTCCCGGAAGGTTACCACAATCTCCTTTTGGAATAATTCCTGTACTTTCGTGTACGAGATTTTGATTTATTTCAATTGTAATTTCTGTTTCTGGTGCTTTGATTATCACTTGAGAAGAATTTTTCATTTTATCGCTGTATTCTTTACTAAGAGCAATTATTTTATCTTGATCAACGTCCATTGGCCCAGACTTTTCAAACCATTGCAAAGTAAATTTGGGCATACTAGCAAGTCTTGCTCCTCTCTCACATTGTTTCTTCGTAAATTCAGTATGAGTTAAAGAAAATACTGTTGGCATGAAGATGATATCTTTATCTTTTGCTTTTTCATAAATCTCTTTCGGAGCATCTACCCCACTTCTTGCTTCTGTTGGAATGTATGAGAGAAGTTCTACATTGATATTGTTTTCTTTGAAAACTTTGTAGAGTTCTTCAGAAATTTCTTTAGAGTTGTTGAAGAATTGTTTTAGTTCGGAATCAAAAGAATCTGAAAATTCTTGATAAATAATAGCTACCTTCTCTCCTTCTTGGTATTGCAGATTATATTTAAGAGTATTGAGGATTGTTTGTTTCATAAATAAAAAGAATTTGTTTTATTATAAATAATTATTGATTAAAAAAAGAATAAAAAAAAAAAGAAATTTTGCATTTAAGGATTATAAATATAATAATAATTATAACTTAAAATCTTATGCTAGTTGTATGTTTTGTGCTTGTTCGCCTTTTTCTGTTTCAACAACATCGAAAGTTACTTTATCTCCTTCATTTAGTCGTACGTCTTCTGGTACTGCGCTAAAATGAACAAAGTAATCTTTTCCGTCTTCGCCTTGTACAAAACCGAAGCCTTTTTGGCCATTGAACCATTTTACTGTTCCTTCCATTTGATATTTTCCTCCAAATTAAATAATACTAAGAAAGAGTTGTGCTCTTACTTGTGGTATTAAATTATATCAATGAATTACTCTTTTGTTTTATAAAGGTTTCTGTTAAGAATCAGAAAATTAAGTTAATACTTAATTTTTGTTCAGAAAATTTTTAATTTTCTTGAACCTAAAAAATCATTTATGGTTTTTGTAAGCTTTTGGAAATAGTTACATATATTGGTTTTTTATGCTATGGGTTTATTTGTACTTATAATATTTAATTCACCACTTATAATCAATAAAAAACACAAAAGCTTATATAAACAGCCAACTTTTATTTAATATGGCAAAATTGCAATTTAAGAAGAAATGTAGAGTCTGTAAAGACGTATGGGTTCTAGTTGAGAGTAGGCAGCCAGTTATTTGTGATAAGTGTAAAAAGAATTACGAAAAGTATCAGAAAGAAAAAGAAAAAGAATAATTTCTTAATTAAAATTTATATTATAAAACATAACGCTTAAATACTTTTATGAATTCTCTTTTACTATTAAAATTAAAAGTAGGTACTGAAAAAATTTAAATTTTTTGGTACCCATGAAAAAATGGGTGATGATAAATGACACAATTATTAATTAATCAATCTGTAGCAATTCTCTGTGATGGAAACAATATCGAAAGAAGTATTCATGATATTGCTAAGAATACTAGTGCAATGATCAACTTTGACAAACTTATTCCAAAATTGTTAGGTAATCGGGGTTTGAATCGATTAATTTATTTCAGAGAAGGGAAAAATATTTCTGACAAACTTGCTGAAAGATTACACAATCAATATTACGGTTCAGTTATACCCTGTCACAAATCTGCTGACATTCCGTTATCGATTAAAGCTACACAACTAGCTTCCAAAGTGGATTCAATCATTATCATGTCTGGAGATTCAGATTACGTGGAACTGGTAAGACATTTGAAATCGGAAGGGGTAAGAGTAGAAATAGCCGCGGTTAAAGAAACAACTGCTCGTATTTTAATTAATGAAGTAGATCACTTTCATCCGATAACTAAAGATGATTGGTTCGTGTTCAAAGCTCCGAAAGGAAGAAAGAAGTAATATTTTCTTTCTTATATTTTATCACCATTAACTTAATAAATCACCTTCTCTCCTGAATAAATATGGATGATATTCAGCGATTAGCAGTAGAAACTATTAAACTAAACAAACAAGCAATAGTTTTTGTTCAATCTAGAGCTTCTGCAGAAAAAACTGCTGAAGAGATTTCTAAACTAACAAATTTTCAACATCCTGAAATGGAAGAAGTGGTTCTCAAAGCAGCTTCTTCATCAACAAAACAGTGCAGAAGATTATCACGTTGTGTTAGGAAAGGAATTGCTTTTCATCACGCTGGTTTAGTACAGAAACAAAAAGATTTGATTGAAGATGAGTTTAGAAGTGGGAAAATAAAAGTTATCTGTTGCACTCCCACTTTAGCGGCAGGGATGTCTTTGCCTGCTTATCGTGTGATTATCAAATCTCTTAAAAGGTTTTCTGGTAAATGGGGGATGGATTGGATTCCGGTTTTAGAATATATGCAAATGGCAGGCAGAGCAGGCAGACCTGAATTTGAATCTTTTGGAGAAGCGATTATGATCGCAAAAGATGAAAAAGATAAAGAAGAGATTTACGATCGCTATATTTTAGGCGAACCGGAAGAGATCTATTCCAAATTAGCAGTCGAACCGGTTCTTAGGACTTATTTACTTTCATTAATTGCTTCAGGGATAATTACTGACGAGAAAAACATGAAAGAATTCTTTTCAAAAACATTCTGGGCATCTCAGTTTCGAGATTTTAAGAAATTAGAAATGATTATGGACAAAATGTTAGCGTTATTAGATGAATGGAAATTTGTAACCATTTCTGGTGCAGATAGGATTCAAGACGATTTTATTGTCGCTAAAGATTTAAATAAAGATAATCAGGAAATTAGAAAATTAAAAGCAACTTTGTTGGGGAAAAGAGTTTCTGAATTGTATTTAGATCCATTAACGGCGAGACATTTATTGGATTGTTTACAGCGATTTAATGAAGAGAAAGATAGTTTTTCTATTTTACAAACTATTTCTCATACGTTAGAAATGCGTCCGTTACTGAGAGTCAGAGCTAAAGAACAAGAAAGAATTCAAGAAGAATTGGTTAAGAATTATGATAAATTATTGCAAGATGAACCTTCTGCTTTTGACTTAGAATATGATGAATTTATCAATTCTATTAAGACAACGTTGTTCTTTGATGCTTGGATTAACGAAACTAATGAGGATTTTTTGTTAGAGAATTATGATATTCGTCCGGGAGAAATTAGAGTAAAGATTGAAATTGCTGACTGGTTATTGTATGCTTCTTCGGAATTAGCCAGAGTAAGTATGATGAGTAATAATTTGATCAAAGAGATTCACAAATTAAGAATTCGAGTTAAGAATGGGGTGAAAGAAGAACTTCTTCCATTATTGAAGTTGAAAGGGGTCGGTCGTGTTCGTGCTAGAAAATTAGTTCTAAACGGATTGAAAGATTTAGGTGATTTGAAGAGAACTGATTTAACTTCATTGGCCCAGATTTTGGGAAGCAAACTCGCTGTTGATGTTTACAAACAATTGGGATTAGAAGTAAAGGAAATTCCAAAAGGGACGCGGAAAGGACAGTTGAGTTTGGAAAAATTTTAGAGTTTTTTTATAAAATCTATATTCTGTAGTATACATTTATAAACAGGTAATTAAATTTCGTATAATCACAATAAAAAATGGCTAAAATGACAGTAAAAGGACATGAATTTAACGCTCCATTAATTAGAGATTCTTTCGACAGAAGGGCTTTACAATTCAAGAATAATGTCATCACTTTACTTAAAAAAATTGGTGTTGTTGAAGATGACATTGATGTGCCTTTACAACCTGTTGCGTATAAGCGAGGAAGAGCTTCTGTTTCTTGGTATTTTGAAGGTCAAAATCTTTATTATAGTTATACTTTATCTAGAAAATTTGTTGAAAACATTTATGTTGTGTTTAAAGTAATTGAATGTGAAGTGAATTTAATTTTGAATAAAGAAAAAACTGTTAAACAATTTATTATTGATTTTTCTGAAGATCGTGATGTTGAAGAGAAACGTAAAGAATCAAGAAAACTTTTAGGTGTTGAAGAAGATTGTAATGACTTAGAATTGATTAATCAACATTACAAAAAGATGGCTAAAGAATCTCATCCTGATGTTGAAGGCGGTAGTACAGAAAAATTTAAAGAAGTTAATAAAGCTCACAAAATGTTGAAAAGAGAACTTACTTAATTAATCTGTTTAATAATTTCTTCAACAACTTCTTGAGTTGTTTTATTATCTGTTTCAATTATAATCCCATAATTCTGATCTTTAGTAATCTCAAAAACTTCTTTTACTGCTGCATCAGCTAATTTTCCAATTCTGGTTTTGTTACGTTTAATACACTCTTCTAAATTTGCTTTCAATGTGAAAATGTAATGGGGACAATTTAACTGTTTTATTAGTTGATCAATTTGTTCATAATGATAGAAATTTCCGTCAAAAATTAAAGAAACATTTTCTGCTAGTTCCTTTTGAAACTTAGGGATCATAACTTTATCTGCTTCTAAATATTTGTGTAATGGAATCCATTTTTCTCCCTGGATAAAATTGAATCCTAAACTTTTCATGATTTGATCATACTGGTAAACTTTAGCAGTAGTAATCTCTGCAAGTTCTTTTGTTATCGTAGATTTACCTACTCCTGCAGCTCCCCTAATAATAATGAAATGGCTCATAATTAGTAAAATTTTGTTGCTAGTTTATAATAATTACTAATATAGCAAGTCTAAATGTTTCATAAAAAAAGTTATTTTATCGTTCCTTTCTAACTGTTTAATTTGATATTCCATTTTTGCAGCTTCACTTTTATTATTAACAGTTATAACATGCAGAATTTGTTTAAACCCTTTTGCACGGACATATTTACTTCCTTTACCATTTTTGTGGGTAAGCATACGTTTTTCTAGATTGTTTGTAATTCCTGTATACAGAGATTCGTCATGACATTCTAAGATGTAAACAAACCAGGGTTCTTTTATCATCTTGTTACTAGATATTTGGGGTTTATAATTGTTTGTTGTTGATGAACAAGAATTAAGGGGCAATCGCTTTAAGTTTACCCAGTAAGCAAAAATGGTCTGCTTTGTCTGTCCAAATATCAATTATTTTAAATTTATTGAAATATTGTTTGAGTCTATTTTTGTTGAAAATATGGTGTGGGACACCTTTCTCAAAACCACTTAACATTATGTAGGTACTTGGTTCGATCAATTTCATTTTTGTTTTAGTTGATTTATGGTGTTTGCATTTTGTTATTGTAATAAACACATACCCATTTGGTTTAAGAACTCTTTCAATCTCAGAAATACATTTTTTAATATCTTTGATTTTTGCATGATGAATAACTTGAACAGAAATTATTGCATCAAAAAAATTATTTTTGTAAGGGAAGGTTTTGTAGCAATTGGCATTCTTCAATTTTGCTTTGAGATTTAAATGTTTAAGTTTTTCTCTTGTTTGTTTTAATCCTGAGGGTGCGTTGTCCATTCCATACACTTCAAATCCATTTTTTGCTAAATCAACAACGTGTCTTCCTGAACCACAACCAAGATCTAGAATTTTACTTAATTTATTCTTTTTGAATAACTTAATCAGTTTATTTAAATCTTCATGAGGTTTTCGTAAAAATTGATCCTCTTTTTTTTTAAAGATTTCTTCCCAAGCCATATGATTAAAACATTATATTAGTTAATAAATGTTACTAAAACATTTTAGAGATTGCCTTTTCTATTTTTAGGGCTTTAAATTTATTGAATTTAACACCTATCGAGCAAACTAAGCAATATTTCTCTTAAAACCAAAAGATTCTTAAACCCCGCTATTCGAGTATATAGCTAAAATGAATAAAGATATGTCTGTATACTTGGGAACTAGCAATAAAAACAAAGTATTCTGGAATCCGAAGCAAGAAAAGAACCCGCACCTAATCACTGTAGGCGGTTCAGGATCAGGGAAAACAGAAACTCTTAAAGCGATTATGTTGGAATTAAAGAAGAGTAAGATCAATTCAATAATTCTAGACTTTCATAATGATTTCAAAGTTTTCGCAGACAATTTAGTACAGATAGATAAAGCAACTTTACATCCGTTAGAAGTACAAATTAATGAAAAGCCGTTAGATGTTTGTTATAAAGTTTCTAAAATGATTGCTAGTGTTTTCTCTTTAGGAGATGTGCAAGAAGCTATTATTAGGGAAGCGATTAAAGCATTCTACTTAAAGTCAGGTATTAAAGATATTAAAAAAGCAAACAACGGCGATATCGAATTGTTACCATTCTCATTTTTCAGAGATATTATTTTCGATACGCCAATAAAGAATCAAGGCGTACCAAAACTATTAGCAAAAATCTCAGTTTTATTCGATGTTGATCTGTTCATGGAAGCTGATGGTACTTCTTTATCATTAGACACTATCATAAAAAATCTAAGTGTAATTGAACTATTAGATTTTCCTACAGATGAAGTTAAAGCATTGGTAGCAGATTTATTATTAAAAAAACTAGTTAACTTTCTGTACATTAAAGGAAAGTGTGAAGATTATTGGCTTTACATTATCATTGATGAAGCACATCGAATGATGTATCCGGGCTCTCCTGTTGAATTATTATTGAGAGAGTCTAGAAAGTATGGTGTTGGTATTATTCTAGCTTCACAGAGGCCTACAGACTTCTCAGAAACTATTTTGGCTAATGCCGGAACTATTATTGCTTTCCAAGAATCATTAGACAAAGATGCAGTCTTCCTCTCAAAACAATTAAGGATACCTAAAGTTAATTTTCAAAAATTAAAAACTGCAGGGTTAGGTTACTATTTGTTCTCTTCAAAAGATGAAACTGAACAAATACAAATTACTCCTGTTAAAGATCGGAAAGAATACAAAGAAATTGTAAAAAACTTTGATGAAGAAGAACGTGCAGATTATTTTAATAAAGAGCTTAGAAGGATTAAGAAGGAAAAAGATAAGTATAAAGCTTTAGAAGTTTCAAATCAGGATCAAGAAAATGAAATTAAAAAGTTGGAAAAAGAAATTTCCAAACTAAACGCAGAGATTGAAAGAAAAGAATATTCTATTAAGAAAACTGAAGCTGAAAGTAAAGAAAAACAAAAGGAAATAATCAAGCTTAGCCATGAAAATGATAAGCTTGATGAAAAACTTGGTATGCGAGATAAGAAGATTGAAAAATTAGAGAAGAAGTAAAATAAATAGATTCTAAAAAGGTGCATTTAGTACCCACTCCCGCACTGGTCAGGTCTGGACAAGATATATAAATAAGTTCTACTATTAAGTTTAATATGAACAATGCTATAAAACTCTTTGAACATCATAAAATAAGAACTAAATGGGATGAAGATGAGGAAAAATGGTATTTCTCAATAGTTGATATTGTCGCTATTCTTACTGAAAGTCCTAATCCCAGAAAATACTGGAGTGTTCTTAAAACTCGTTTAAAAGCCGAGGGAAGCCAGTTGGCTACAAATTGTAGTCAACTGAAATTAGAATCTTCTGATGGCAAATTTTACAACACTGATGTAGCTGATACTGAACAATTACTTCGTTTAATTCAGTCAATACCTTCTAAGAAAGCAGAACCGTTTAAGATGTGGCTGGCAAAAGTTGGTAATGAGAGAATTGATGAAATGTCTGATCCAGAGTTAACTATTGATAGAGCCATGAAGACATATTTACAAAAAGGTTATTCTAAAGATTGGATAAATCAGAGATTGAAAACTATTGAAGTTCGTAAGGAATTAACTGATGAATGGAATCGTGTTGGAATTGATAAGAAAAAAGATTTTGCGATTTTAACTAACGAGATTACTAAAGCCTGGTCTGGAAAGACAATCAAAGATTATAAGCAGTTTAAGGGTTTGAAGAAAGAGAATCTGCGTGATAACATGACTAATATAGAACTAGTCTTGAACATGTTAGCGGAAGCGGCAACTAAAGAAATCTCTGAAAAAGAAGATCCTTCTAATTTTGATGAAAGTAAAGATATTGCTAAAGAAGGTGGAGCAACTGCAAAAGTTGCCAAAGATCGGATTGAAAAAAGATTGGGCGAAAAAGTAGTAACCAAAAAAAATGCAGAAGAGATTCATTTTAAAGATAAGAACAAGATAGAACATAAAGATTAATATGGAAAAACAAATCATTACTAAACTTACTAAAAACTTTGAAGATTTATTTGGTGTTCATGTTCTGGCAATTTTAAAACATTTAAACCCTACAAATAAGAAATCTTTATAACTTCTAAAACATTCCTTCTAGTATGTTTAAAATCGCTCATCGAGGTGCTTCTGGGTATGAACCAGAGAATACACTGCGTTCTTTTAAAAAAGCGATAAAGCTTAATTCTGACGCCATAGAGTTAGATGTACAGTTAACAAAAGATCATAAGTTGGTTGTTATCCACGACGAAACTGTTAACAGAACAACTAATGGTAAAGGAAAAGTTTCTGAACTAACTTTAAAAGAAATTAAAACTCTAAACGCAGGGAAAGGAGAAAAGATCCCTACTTTAGAAGAAGTGATAAAAGTTTGTAGAAATAAATGTAAATTAAATATTGAAATAAAAGAAATTAATTCTGTCAAGAAAGTTATAGAAATTGTTGTTAAAGAACGTTTTGTTAAACAAACCATTATTTCTTCTAACCATAAAGAAAGTTTGTTAGAGGCCAAGAAAAACGGTATTAATGCTGCGTTAATTTATTGGTCAACAAAAACTGATTTGGGGCAAGTATTATTTGATATATCTCGTTTATTAATTTTGCCAATTACAAAAAGATTGATCTTAAGAAGAGTAAAAGCTGCTAATGTTAATGAAGTTAATTTAACATCACCTTTAGCAACGAAAGGAATGATTGATTTTTTACATAAAAACAATTTAAAAGTTAATGTGTGGGTGGCGAATTCTAAAAATAAAATTGATAGATTAAAACTTTTAGCAGTAGATGGGATTTATAGCAATTTTCCAGACAGAATTGCTTAATGAAACTTATCGTTTCTGATTATAGGTTTTAGTTACAGACATATTAATCAATCATTAAGAACTATTCGCTTATTTTAACATAAACAATTAAGTAAACAACTAAAAGAAGAAAACCAACAACTTACAATCAAAACAAGAATCTTTCATCAATAATTTTAGAAGAATTTTGATCATTCAAACAGATTGCCCGCTTTTTCTTTTAATTCGTCATCCATTTCAGAAATACTCTTCGTACCATACAAATCCATGGTGGTTTTAAACGATAAATGACCTAAAACACGTTGAACTACCTCTAAACTAAGCCCTCTGTCTTTGAGGATTCTGGCGCAACTATGGCGTAAAATATGGGGGTTGATATTCTTTAATTCAGGGATAGGGTTGTTTAATTGAGCACGATGTCCAGCTTTGGCAACGATCCGATTGATTTGCGTTGGGGTAATATGTTCTTTATCATTCAAACTAGAAACTGCTGGAAAGAGATGTCCTTGTTTAGCGTTGTTTAATACATATTGCATGTAAATTTTTAAATCTTCAACAAGTTGATCAGAAAACATGGTGGCAAGTCGATCAATATTTTTTTTGCCGCGAATGCTAATTTTGTTAGTTTCTAAATTAACATCTTCAATTTTTATTTTTGCTAATTCAAAACGTCTTAATCCGCAATATGCAAGAAGTTTAATAATTACTTTGTCTCTTAGTTTGTCAGTATGTTTGATCAATTGTTTGATCTGTTCTTCAGAAAGATGAAACTGGCTTCTGCTATGTCCTTTCTTCACCACTTTTTTATTCATCTTCGAAGAAAAGGTAACGGATTATTTAAATGTTACGTTTTGAGCATATTTTATTACTTTTTTCGTAACATTCTGTATAAAGTGTTACGTTTAGCGACTTTTAGTACTTTTTGTTAAAAAAAGCCGGCCTTTTGCAAGAAATAAGCACTTCGTTTTTTTAATGGTTTTTTTGATGTAATGTTGATAATGGAAAATTCAAGAATTGATTAAAAGTTTTATTCTTGGATTGGTAGTTCGCAATCTACTTCTTGCCAAGTTTCATTTATGTAATCATTGCAAGTACATTCGCCACAAGTTCCTAAACAATAAGTGTTGGTGCTTCCTATTGTTTCTTCATTAAAACTGAACCCATCACAACTACATGCTTTTTCGAATTGTTCTGATCCTTCTATTGGCAATCCAGAAGTATAACTGCATTCTTCTGAAAAAGGTTTCAAAACAAAGTTGAATACTTGCCCGTAAGTTAACATCCCTAAGAAAATAAGTATCCCTGTTACAATTGCTATTCTTATCAACCACTTTTTGATCATAAGTCTGTTATTTTTTGAGACTATAAAAATGTTTTCTTTGTCTAAATTCTGTTCTAAAAACTTCTGTCTTTGATTGAAAGTTTTATTCTGGTGGTGCTTACAATCTTTAAGCGAATTTTACGTTAAAAATAGTGAGTGTTTATTAAAACTTAAATTATTAAATGATTTAATAAATAACTAGAATTTTAAGAATGAAGAAAATAGAAAAAAATAAAGAAATTAAATATATTTCTTAATAATTTCATGGCGTTTGTTATACATGCCTTTTCCTAAACCAATTTTAAACATCCACAATCCAGAGATTAACAAGATAACAGAAACAACATAGTCTGGAAGAACATACCATTCAAAGAAATTGTTTAACGCAAGAACAATTACAATCAAACTAAACACTATCAAGAATTTAGGAAAGTAACTATGTTTTTCTTTCTTAGGGGTTTGTGGGACTTCTATTTTCTTTTTTGGTTGTTTTTTTTTAGCCATTTTAACCAACATAAGATAATTTTTTCTTTTGATGTGTGTCTTCTGCTTTTTGACCTTTCTCAACAATAGATTTTAGTTTGTTTTCAAACATAGCAGCTTGTTTCAGAAGTGGTTTAGGATCAACTTTTAAACCCGTAAAAGCATCTAGTGCTTTAATAATTTCTGCCGCTGCTTTACTATCAGGCATACCTGATTTAGCTTCTGCAAATAATGCTAATAAAGGAATTTTCATTTGTTTGGCAAGCAAAGCACCAGTAGCGCCAACGATAATCCCTTCCATTAAAGGTTTTGCAGTTTCTTCAAGTTTTTTATTAGTATTTCCATTAGTTGTAGAATAATAAAATATTCTTCCAGAATCAGGATTAGGACTACCTACACCTTCTAAAGAAATAATTTGTTTTGCAGTTAAGTCTTTAGCTAATTGTTCTACCATATCGGCTAATTTCCAACCTAGATTTTTACCAACGTTAATAGCATGGATTAAAACCATGTTAAATTCTTTGTTATAGTGAATAGAAATTGGTTCAATAACTTTGTTTTGATGGATAGCAATCATTGCCGGAATTTCTTCCATTTCTACGACGCCAATCTTCTCTGTTTTCAAATGGTCCATTAAGAATTCAATGGAAATTGTTCCGATTAATCCGAAACCGGGAAAGCCTTCTACAAGAGTAACATTTTTTGGTTTTTTTAGTAAAGTTATTTTCATTGTAATATCACCTATTTTTTATTGATAGTTTTATCATTATATTACACTATTTAAAGATTTCTACTTCAGCCTCTAAATCTTTTTATATTTCAACGTCTTTTACTCTAAAAATGATCAAAATTACTAAAACTCAACGGTTAATCCTATATTCTTTAGGACAGTTTTACCATTCACTAAATCAGCCGCTATCTGATAAACATTTACGTCTTCGAACGTCGAAAATAGCGTTTATTGAACTACTTTTAGCGTCGGGAATCGTGGGAAAACAGGAACGTGCGTTGTATAAGAATCTGGAAACTTTAGAAGAGAAGAAATTAATCGAATACAAGAAAAGAATGATAAAATTCACTTTACAAGGTGTCAAAATTATGGACAAAATTAACAAAGAAGTTAAACAGTTTATCGACGTGAAAGAGTACTTCCGGGATGTCAAGAAACCGAAGCGGAAGTTACAGACTACTATTTCTTGATATTTATCGTATACTCGAAGTAATCATCCCAAGGGTTCTCTAATTCCATCATTTGTTCTCTAGATAGCTTTTCGAAATATTTTCTAAACGGACGCATAGAATTACCATGCGCAGAAATAGCAACGTTAATTTTCTCTTTTTTCATTTTTTTTAAGAGATCTTTAATGAAAGAATTTACTCGTTTCTCGACCATTTTTACAGATTCACCTTTCGGTGGAGGGACATCATAACTTCTTCTGACAATTTTTAATTCTGCTTCGCCCATTTTTTTGATAAAATCTTTCCGTTCTTTACCATTTAAATGGTCAATCTTATGCCAATGTAATAAAGTTTGATAACTATCTTTTCCTTCTCTTTCTACAAATGATTTATGTGATAACCCTTGCAATTTGCCGTAAGAACGTTCAATCATCCGATTATCTTTGATGATTTTCTGACATTCTGGATGAAATTTAAGAACATGTTTCAATGTGTCTTTAGAACGGGATAATCTTGTTTGGTACGCTACCTGAAATTTTTTGTTTTTTAGTTTCTGGGCAACTTTCTTAGCATCTTTAATTCCTTTGGGAGTTAGCTGAGAATCTTTCCAGCCAGTAAAGATATGTTTCTTGTTATAATACGTTTGCCCGTGCCGGAATAAGTAGATCTTTAGTTTCATTATGTGATATTAAAGTAAAATAGTTTATTATTGTTTGTAATAACTAACGAGTGATGAAACAAACGAAAAGTTTATAAATAGCTTTTATTTTAGTTAAAATATGACTAAAAAAGCTGTATTGGGTGTAGAAAATGAGTTTTTGTTAATAGGAAAAGATAGAAAAATCTCTGACCATTATACATTAAATGATTATTTCAGACAATTTGCTCAAAGACTTCAAGGAGAACATTTTCAAAGAGGAAACAGTGCTTTAAGACTTTCTACTGGTGGTGCTTTTTATATTGATGGGGACGCACCAGAAGTTACTTCAGCACCATTCTTTGTTCAACCTGGTTCTGCTGAAGCAACTGCACATAATCTTTTTGCAAATATTAATTTAGTCACTGAAGCAATTAATTCATATAATACCAACGTTTATCAACATGAACAAGTTCATTTGCAAGGTCATTCTGGACATTTTAATTTTACATTTCCTCATACAGAACAGAAAACTGCAGAAATTGCTCATCTTTTAACAAAAACAGTTAATCCAGCATTAAGATTATTTATTCAAAATAGAGATAGTAAAGGGGGAATGTATCGATACAGACCACAAGGAAGAGTTGAAGTTTGTGGAGAATATATTCCAGGCGTTGAAAATGTTACTTCTGCATTAGCATTTCAATTAATTATGTTTCAGAAAATTGATGAAATGTTAAAACTTGGCGCATCAATGAGAGACATTGAAGAACAGTTTCGTTACACTTTACCAGGACAAATTAATCCAGCAAAATCTAGATCTGGTTATGCTTTACCAACTCCTGAAATTAATAAACATGGAAGAGATGCAAAATTAAATTTAGTTGATAGAAATGGCAGAAACATTACTATGCGTGCTCAGGGTTTATTAGAACATTACTTTCAATTATTTGAACCTTATGTTGATCAAGTTCTTTCTGAGGATGAAAAAAAATTGTTAATGGAACATATTAGTGGAGAAAGATTATTACATATTGATTCTAAGGGTTTACCAATTGGATATAAACATGTTCACACTACTGAAGTTGATCAAGAAAAAGCGATGAGTGGTCTTGGCGGTGCTTTTGGAAGAGCAGCTAAAGAATATAAAGTTGGCAAGCACGAACTAAAACCAAGAGCAGTTGATTGGGATTCTATTGGTTTTCAATACAAAAATGGGGACGAAGATAATAAGGTTGTTACGTTTAATGTTCCTCAAACACAATTAGTGGCTTTTGACAAAATTGTTAGAGAGCATCCTGAATTATTAGCTTCATTAGCAAAAAGAGAATTCTCAGCACAAGAATTGGCTTTGTTTAAATCGTATGGCATTACTGATCCAAGTGCTTTAATAACTCCACCAAGTAGGCCTATAGGGGATTCTGTTTATAATTTTGGTTTAAGTGATGAACTTTTAAGTAGTCTTAATTTGAATAATCGTTTTGAAATATCAAGTGAAAATAGATATTATAATGATAGAAGAAGTTTGGACGAGATATTGAATGAAACATATAGATCACCAATAAATGAAATTTATCAATTAAATAGTGAACCAATAAATGAGATAATTCGTTATAACAATTTTAATGACTTAGACTCATTAATTTATAACAATAATATTTTAAACGAGCGTAATTTAAATAATTTAAATAATATGTATAATATACTTGAACCTATAAACTATTTAAGCTCAATAAACGAAAGACCTAATAGAGAACCAAGAGAAGAGAGATCTACAAATTCTTTAGAATCACTTATTTTAGGAGAAGGTAGCGACGAAAGTAATCATAGATTAATAAACGAAATTTATCTCTCCCCTGATTTAAGAGATGATTCCAATGAAAGTTGTACCTCTGAATCTGAAGAAATAGATGATTCGTATCAAATATATAATTCTATTCCTCCTATAGAACCTGAAGAAAATAATGATCCCAGTAATGACATTGATGATTCAGATGAAGCAAAAGATTAGGTAATACTTGTTAATTCTTGAACATTAACTTTATAAAGAAAACATTCATTTTAACTAAAGTTACGCACAAATATAATAATTATAGGTGAATCAAATTGGGAAAACAAACTGTAGAAGCATTAATTGAAGGTGGAAAGGCAACAGCCGCACCACCATTAGGACCAGCTTTAGGTCCAACTGGATTAAATATCGGTGAAGTAGTAGCAGAAATTAACAAAAAAACTGCTGAATTGAAAGGAATGCAAGTTCCGATTAAAGTTATAATTGACACTGACACTAAAGAATTTACAATCGAAGTTGGTACACCACCAGCAGCAGCTTTAATTAGAAAAGAAGCTGGAATCGATAAAGGATCTAGTAATCCGTTAACTGATAAAGTTGCAGATTTAAAGATTGAACAGATCATCAAAGTTGCTAAAATCAAAGAATCTGCTTTGTTAGGAGCAGATAATAAAGCAAGAGCAAAAGAAATTGTTGGTACTTGTCAAAGTATGGGCGTTCTTGTTGAAGGAATGGATGCCACAGCTGCTTTACAAGCTATTGACGATGGCAGATTTGATGAAAAGATTACTTCTGGAAAAACTGAATTGTCTGAAGAAGAACTTAAAGCACAAGAAGAAGAGAAGATAAGACTTCAGGAAGAAATGGAGAAAAGACGTTCAGAATTTGAAGCTAAAGGTAAAGATATCCTTGCTAAGTTTAAAGAAGACACTAAGAAGTCTAGAAAAGCAATGGAAGAAGCAGGAATACCAATGCCGATAATTAACGAGTTAGCTCCAGAAGAAAAAGCTGAAGGCGCAGCACCTGCCAAGTAGAATTTCTTTTTTTTTTAATTTTTATTTTATTATTAAAGAAAATAAAGACTAGAATGTTTTTTTTATCTTTTTATCTTTTTCTTTTAATTTTTAACTTATCCAATTCATGAATTTCGGCTTTTTTCACAGAAAGGATAGTTTCAGAAAGTTTTTCAGTCAATTGAGATAATTGTTTAGTTTTATTAAGTTGTTTAATTAACAATAAGATTAGAATTATTGATTCAATCATTAGAACAAAAATAACAATAGCTAAAACAAAAATAATTTCCACCAAAGGAATTTCTATCCCATACATTAACATCTTAACTATTATTAAATCTTTTTTTCTTATAAATGTTTCTAATGTAAAAAAGAAAAGCGCCAACGCCCGGAAGTTCCAGCAACAAGATAATTCTTAATTGCTTTTTGAACCGGGAAAGGCCGAAGCCAACAAGCTTTCATTGTTGAAATAACAAATCAAACTTTCCAGGCTTGCGGAGTACCAGAT
>JABHRR010000030.1 GCA_018670095.1 Candidatus Woesearchaeota archaeon | reverse complement strand
GCTTTCTCCATTAAAGGCAAAACAGCTTCTACTTCTTCTTTAGTCATTCTACCTAACTTTGTAAAAGAAAACTCTCCAGCAGCGTTTTTATTCTCTCTAGTAACCTGTAATTTAGGTGTACCTTCGTTGTAAGCAAAAACGGCAACAGTAACTCTACTTCTTTCAAATTCTGCTGATTCTGAAAATAATTCTTTATCTAAACTTTTATCAAATCCTGGCATTTTTATTTCCCCCTATATTAAAGTATATAATCACCACTAATATTTATTATATTATAAACTTATTATATTAAAAACTTTTCGGCTAATTTTAAGATTTCTTATATAATCTCGAAAGAAATCCATTACCAGCATCTGGTGTAGGTTTCCCTAATTCAATTTTTAATCTACAAATTGGCCTATTAATTCCTTCGTCATCAGGAACATAATTATTACCAGAAGCACAATGACAATCATACTCGAACTCTTTAGGACAATAAGGATGTTTTCCACTTAATTTAGAAAACTTCGCTTTTCCTTCTATACAATCATCAATAGTATTTGTCATTTATAACAAAAATCAAATTCTATTTAAAAATCTTATGGAAAAATATATAGAATATATGTATATCTAAACATCTAAATTAACAACGTCTTTAGCATGCTTTTCAATAAATGCTCTTCTTGGCTCTACTTCGTCACCCATTAAAACAGTAAACATCAAATCTGCAGCCACTGCATCTTCTACATTAATCTGTTTCAACACTCTTACTTTTGGATCCATAGTGGTGTCCCATAACTGTTTGGGGTTCATCTCTCCTAAACCTTTGTACCGTTGAACACCAACATTTTCGCCCAGTTCAGCAGAAATTTTATTTTTCTCTGATTCACTATAAACATAAGCTACTTTTTTGCCTTTCTGTAAACGATATAAAGGTGGCATAGCAACATAAATGTGTCCTTGTTCGACTAAAGGTTTCATGTGCCGGTAAAAGAATGTTAATAATAAAGTCATGATATGTGAACCATCGATATCTGCGTCTGTCATAATAATTACTTGGTTATACCTTAATTTATCAATATTAAAATCATCACCAACACTAGTACCAAGAGCAGTGATCATTGCAATAATTTCCTTATTCTCCATAATTTTATGTAATCGAGCTTTTTCAACATTAATAATTTTTCCACGTAAAGGCAAAATTGCTTGAAACTCTCTATTCCTACCTTGTTTAGCACTTCCACCTGCTGAATCTCCCTCAACAATATAAATTTCACATTTTGCTGGATCTTTATTAGAACAATCAGCCAATTTCCCAGGTAATCCTGCACCATCTAAAGCTCCTTTTCTTCGAGTTAACTCTTTAGCTTTTCTTGCTGCCTCTCTACCTCTTGCTGCATCTAAACATTTGTCAACAATAATTCTTACAATCTGGGGATGTTCACCAAAATCAATTTTCAAAGCATCATTAACTATTGAAGAAACAATTCCAAAAACTTCACTATTCCCTAATTTTGTTTTTGTTTGACCCTCAAATTGTGGTTCCATAACTTTAACAGAAATTACTGCTGTTAAACCTTCTTTAATATCTTCCCCAGTTAATTTAATATCATTCTTAGCTTTTAATTCTTTAAGATGGTTATTTAAAACTCTCGTAATTGCAGTTTTAAAACCAGAAAGATGAGTACCGCCTTCAATGGTGTTAATGTTGTTTACAAAAGAAAAAACATTCTCTTGATAACCAGAATTATAACGTAAAGAGACTTCTACACAAACATCATCTTTTTCTTTTTCAAAATAAATAACTTCATGCAACGGATTTTTATTTTTATCAATGTAACCAATAAACTCTTTAATTCCGCCGTCATACTTGAAAACGTCTTGTTTATCTTCCTCACGTTCGTCAAGTAAAATAATTTTAATCCCTTTATTCAAAAAGGCAAGTTCTCTTAACCTTTTAGCTAAAATATCATAATGAAATACAGATTCCGAAAAAATTGATGGATCCGGTAAAAAATGAATCATCGTTCCTCTTTCAGTTGTATCACCAATAACATTTAATTCTCCTAAAGGTTTACCTTTAGAATATTTTTGATAATGAATTTTTCCTTCTCTCTTAACTTGTACTTCTAATTCTATTGAAAGAGCGTTTACTACTGATAACCCTACTCCATGTAATCCACCAGAAACTTTGTAAGTAGATTTGTCAAATTTTCCACCAGCGTGAAGTTTAGTCAGTGCTACTTGTACTGCAGGAATTTTTAATTGTGGATGTTCAGCAACAGGAATTCCTCTCCCGTTATCAATTACGGTAACTGAATCGCCATTGTGAATAATTACTGTGATCTGATTACAATGACCAGCAAGAGCCTCATCAATAGAATTGTCTACAATCTCATAAACTAAATGATGTAATCCTCTTACAGAAGTATCTCCTATATACATCCCCGGACGTTTTCTAACCGCTTCTAAACCTTCTAATACTTGAATCTGAGCAGCACCGTAATTATCAGGTTTAAGTGGATCTTCCACAGATATTGATACTGGTTCCTCAATAGCTGGTTGATCTTCAACTGTTGGTTCATCAGTAACTTGTTCATTAACTATTTCTTTCTCAGTAGCTTGATCTACAGACTCATTCTGTTCCTCTTCTTGAAGAGGTTTTTCCTCTAGATTCTCAGGTTGATTTTCATCCATTTTCACATTAAAAGTTAAGCTTTCCTAGCACCAATTTGTAGACGATAAAACTATAGAATTTATAGGGCTTAAGAGTTTATAAACATATCGGTTTTTAAGTACTAAACTTCATCAGTTCGCCAATGCGGTTTAACTTCTATATCAGAAGATCCATCTTTTCTTAAGAAACCTTCCCAAGCAATCATTGCCCCTTGGTCACCAGCAAGACTCATTGGCACTTTGAAAAATTTAGCCCCTCTCTCTTGACACATAATATCTAACATTTCACAGAAGCGTTTATTGGCCCCTACACCGCCAACTAACAACAACTCTTGCTTATCAGTGTGAGCCATTGCTCTCTCCACAACTTCTGTTAACATTGCAAAACAAGTTTCCTGTACAGAAAAACAAAGATCTTT
>JABHRR010000029.1 GCA_018670095.1 Candidatus Woesearchaeota archaeon | reverse complement strand
TTTTATTTCGCTTTCTAAGTATTCTGTGACATAATGTCCACCAACTCCTATAGCTACTATTGCTGCTGTAACGGTCATATAAAAATTTCTAGTTTGTTTTACTACTTTATCCGTAACTTCTATTTCTTCTGTCATTTGTATCTTAAATAAGTGTGTTATTATTAATAAACTTTTATATCCTAAATAATCTATTCTCTCTTAAAAACAGCGAAGTAAATCATTGTTAATAATATCAAAGCACCTAATCCTAACAATCCATATCCAAACCAATCAATATCTGTACTTAACTGTTTCTCATAGACACGTAATGGTTTCGGACCAATAAACACTTGATCATTAACAAAGATTGTTGGTGTACCTTCAACATTCATTTTTTTAATTTCAGAAATTTGTTTCTCTAACAATTCTTCCGCTTGAATTGTTTGTGAACAAAAAATGATTTTCTCTTTATCAATTTCTTCAATCTTATCCAAGACAGAATAAACATTATCTTGATTATCTAAATCAGCAATAGGCATTTGCATCAAAGCATTATGGAATTTCCAAAATGCAGTTTTACTTTCTGAATATAAACAATTTTCTAATTTGGAAATGTATTCATACTCTTTATGTAATGGCAAATGAACAAAAGTAAATTCTAAAGTTTCTTTATTAGTAATAACTAATTCGTTAATTGTAGGGTTAACTTTTCTGGTGTTAATGCAAGTATAACAGCCAACGTAAACTAAAGAATCTTGACTTTCTTTGGGTTGATATACTGGAAATAAAGATAAATCAACATTTTCTATAGTTGGTTCACTATTTTCTGTTTCAAGATTATCATCTTCACATTTAGTGATTTCTGAATTACTGCCGGTAGGATCAAACAAACATAATCCACCCTGATCTTCTACACTAGGACCATTACAATTTCCGTAAACGTAATAATTATATCCAGAAATACCTGTCCAAACCATACTTGCTATTAATAAGATTGTAAATCCCCAGGAAATGATTTCGAAGTGTTTGTAAATTAATTTACCGGTTTGTGGATTTTTTCTTAAAAATTTACCTGTGATGGAACTTTTGATTCTTGTATCTAGGCCAGTAGTACATTTTCTTAGAGTTAATTTTCTGAAAACACAATCGAATGCTTCAAGAGCAATTTTTCTGTGCGTAGCTGAGAAGATTCCCATAATTCCAAATACGATTAAAGCGATAAAACAAATCATATTACTTATATCTTTTATCTTATTTATAAATTTGGCGGTTGGTTTGAGAGAAGTTGAAACTAAAAAACAAAAATTAAATAGAATTGAATGATAATCTTAGATATTGGCATTCTTTGTCATTAGGATTCAAATCAAGATCAATTGAAATTCTTCTTTTATCATTACTTTCTTTACGATAATGAAAAGTTCCATCTTGGGCACTGATTCCTTTAATCTCTTGAGTGGCAATACTATAAATTCTACCACTCGTTGGATTTTCTGTAGATAATGTTAATAAATCACCGTCTCTTTCAAAACCTAAAGAAAAATCATATCCTGGAGCACTAATTTGTATCTTATATTCTTTAAATCTTTCTAATCCTTTTTCTCCAAAATCTTCTTTAATGGCTTCCTCTAAACTACTAGTTTCTTCAGTAGAAAACTCTGGGAGGATTCCCGGATGGCTCGGAAAGTCTAAAATTGGCAGTGTTGAGATTATCATGTGGATTTAGATTTTTTTTTTAATTATAAACTTTATTGTTCTTTAACCTATATTTTTAATTTGTTTAGTAAACTTTATAACTGCTACAAAATAAAATCAAATATGGTTGAATACGGACTAGAAGTTTTTGGACTGGAAGATGGAACTTATTTAGTGGGTTCTTCTAAAAATGACGCTTATATTTCCATGAAATCTATAGACCAAGTTGTTGATTACACAAAACGTTTGCCTCCTCTCGATATTGTAGAAGAACCTGTATTGGTGGATATTTCTGCAACAGACAAAACAAAAATTTATGACCAGAGAACAAAAAATATATTGCTTAATATAGTTAGTGGTGTTCAGTTATAATCAATTATTCTCTCTTATTCTACAAAAAGCATATACATCATATATTGAACCGATAGCTTTATAAACAAAACGAACGAAATGCTAGCTTCATGTCATTAATAGATCAAATATTTGAACCTGGACAAGCAGTATTAAGCGGACCAAGCGTATTAGTAGTAGATGATGAAGCAGCCCATAGAGAATTGACTAGTGCGAGACTTGAAATTGCCGGTTTTAATGTTTATGGAGTGGCTGATGGATATGAAGCTTTAAAGTTAATTAAAGAAAAAAAATTTGATGCTGCGGTTGTAGATACAGAAATGGATAAGATGTTTGGTTATGAATTTTGTTCTGCAGCAAGAGAATGTCCATCTGGAAAAAGGCTTGCTATTTTAGGAATTTCTGGTAATTTGGATTTTGTTGATTATAAAGTGAAATGGAAAGAAGCAGATGCTGATCTAGTTCTTGATAAAATGGAAATAAACCGTTGCCCATATATATTGGAAAAAGGTATTTATTCTGCAATTGATTCTAGAAAAAGAATTTGATTGTTTATTATTTCTCATAAATTCTATCTGGTGTTGCATAATGTGCTAAAGTTCCTTTGTCTCCTAATAACTCAGACCAGTCTGTTCTTGGACTAACAAGCATAAGCTTGTATGTTGGATAAATACTATTTTCAGTAAATTCTTCTAAAGCTCTTTGCACCATTCCATTATTTATTATTAGTGGGCTTGCTTGAACATTATTAAAAATTACTTTAACATTATTAATATATCCAATAGTGTAGTTTGGGGTTCCTTCATCTGCCATTGCTACAAGTGCAATTGAAAAATTAGAATCAGCACTAGCAATTTCTTTTGAATATTCTTTTCCTCTTTGAACATGTAACTCATTTTTTTGAACTAAATCTGATGATCCTAGGATTAATTCAAGGTTTGATTTATTTTCAATTCCAATATTTAAATTTACTTTTTCTACCATTTTTATATCATCCCATTTATTATTTAAAAAATTAAATTAAAAAAAAAGAAATTAAAACAAACAAAAAACAAATATGTTTTTTGATGTTCTAAATATGGTCGTTGCCATATTTAAAATAGATTTAAGCCGTACATTACAAATAGCGGTGCGAAAACGATTGCTAAAGTATTGATAACTTTAATCAAAGCGTTCAATGCAGGTCCTGCAGTATCTTTAAATGGATCTCCTACAGTATCGCCAACAATTGCTGCTTTATGTGCATCACTACCTTTACCACCATGCTTACCATCTTCAATGTACTTCTTAGCATTATCCCAAGTTGCTCCGGAATTGCTCATGAATAAAGCCATAACTAATCCAGATAAGATTACTCCGATTAATAATCCACCTAATGCTTTTATTCCTAACAATAATCCGACCGCAAGAGGAGCAGCAACAGCAATCACTGCTGGTAAAATCATATTTTTCAAAGCTGCTTTAGTAACAATGTCTACACATCTTGCATAATCAGGTTTAGCTTTTCCAGACATAATGCCTTTGATTTCTTTAAATTGTCTTCTTACTTCTAAAACGATTGCATGAGCAGAACTTCCTACTGCAGTCATCAACACAGCTGAGAAAGCGAAAGGTAACATTGCTCCGATAATTAATCCCACAACAACTGCAGGGTTAGTTAACAAGAAACTTATTGGCGTATCAATCACAAGTTTAATTTCTTGAGTAAATGCCACGAACAAAGCTAATGAACCAAGTGCAGCTGAACCAATTGCATAACCTTTAGTAACTGCTTTGGTAGTATTACCAACAGAATCTAAAGCGTCAGTATTTTTTCTAACTTTTTTATCCAAGCCAGCCATTTCTGCAATTCCGCCAGCATTATCAGTAATTGGCCCGTAAGAATCAAGGGCAATGATAATTCCTGTTAATGATAACATTGATACTGCGGCGATAGCAATTCCGTAAACTCCTGCTAAAGCATATGCACCAACAATTCCTACACAAATAATCAATACAGGGACAACAGTTGATTCCATACCAATTGCTAAGCCACGAATAATGTTTGTACCTGCTCCAGTTAAAGAAGCTTCAGCAACAGCTTTTACTGGCCGATACTTTGTACTAGTGTAATATTCAGTAACAACATTAATTAGAATAGTAATTACTAAACCGATAAGTGCTACATAAAATAAGTTTAAAGGATTGTTAGTATACCAGATAACTCCGTAAAATCCTGCAGCTGATAATAATCCAGCGGCAACTAAACCTTTATACAAAGCGCCCATGATATTTTTTGATTTCTTTCCTAAACGGACAAACCAAGTTCCAATGATTGAACCAATAATCGCAACACTACCAAACATTAATGGTAATTCAATTGCCATATTATAAGTACTGGAAACGGATGGAATCATAGCTAGTAACATTGCTGCTAAAAGTGTAACTACATAAGTTTCATACAGGTCAGCACCCATTCCTGCACAATCACCAACATTATCTCCAACGTTATCAGCGATAACAGCTGGGTTTCTAGGATCGTCTTCAGGGATACCCTTTTCAATTTTACCAACTAAATCTGCACCAACATCAGCAGCTTTAGTATAAATTCCGCCACCAACTCGTGCGAATAATGAAATTAAACTTGCTCCAAAACCTAATCCAACTAACATTGCGGGGTCTTTAAAGATTGTATAGAAAATACTTACTGCTAGTAAAGCTAAACCAACAACTGCCATTCCGGTAACTGCTCCACCCTGAAAAGCAACTTGTAACGCTTCACCGATACCTTTTTTAGCAGTTTGAGCAGTACGAACGTTTGCTCTTACAGAAATACTCATTCCAATAAAACCTGAGATTCCAGATAAGATTGCTCCAAATAAGAATCCTGCTGCAATTGGAATACCAAACAGAAAGTAAAGTATCGCCGTAATAATTACTGCAAAAATAGCAATGGTTTTATACTGTCGAGCCATGTAAGCCATAGCTCCTTCTTTGATTGCATTAGCAATTTCTTGCATTTTCTCTGTACCTGGATCTATCTTTAAGATTTTCATAGAAAGATAACCAGCGTATGCTAAAGCAATTAAACTAACAATTATTGAAATTATTCCTATCATTTAATTTTCCACCCCACGGAATTTAATGTTTTTATTATATTTACATCTTTGATAAGAAATCATATTTAAATGTTTTGTTATTCTGGAGTGGGTATGTTACTTAACTAACACAACTCTCTTCTTTTGTCTAATAGTAAAATAGGGTTTAGTTAATCTCTTCTTCAATTCAATATCTTGCGTGAGAACTAAATTACCTTTCTTAGAAAGTTCAACCAATTCGTCATCTACATAATTTGAAGAAGCAATTTTCTTGATTCCTTTAGCTTTAACAATCGCTAAAGCCAGTTTAGCTGCCCGTTTGAACTTTTGTCGTTGCTCTTCCATAATTTTTCTCAATTCTTTGATAGTTCCTTCTAATATATATAGGTCATAAGTGAAATCGCAGATCCTTTCTAATTCTGAGAATAAATCTATCTTAAACTCAGCGATAGCCATCAGGGCATTTGTATCCAAGATTATTTTTCTCATAGTCATAGAATTATTTTAGGGTTTATAATAGTTTTTGTTAGTAATATTTTTAAACCTTCTTTGTTTACTTTAATCAAATGCAAGATATAATCGCAGAAACAACGAAATGTGAATTTTTCTTTCCTAACAAGATTGATAAAAAGATTTATTCTAAAATTGAATTGGCATTAAAAGGTTTCTTTAATATTTTAGCGTTAATTAAAGAATCAGACTTAAAGATTTTAGTTGTTCCTTCAAGCTTAAAACCGCAAGAACTGATGTTGAACCAGAATTTCATCAAATTTTTGGCAAAAAAAGTAGGGAGTACAAAGCATTCTTTAGAAATGTTAAGAGGTTTAGGAAATGCAGCAGGGGCATATCATTGTTACAAAGTAATTTTATTACTTGACTTTGTTAATGTGGCTACTGTTAGACATGAAATATTTCATCATCTTCATGAAAACATTTTGAATAGGAAAACTAAAATAGAAATTTCTCGTTTATTTGATAAATGTTTAAGTGAAAATCGAGTTGTAACTAAGAATCAACTGAATAATGTAAAAGAGTATTTTGCTTCTGCTGGAGAATATTATTTAGGTAAAGGTTTTTACGGGCTTCTTAGTGGAAACAAGAAACTTAAGAAAAAAGATCCAGAAATTTATGATTTAATTAATAGAATTTTAGCCGGGGATACAAGTTTATTTTAAGTTAATTTTTTCCAATTTCTTTCAGGCAAGCTATCCAGAATATTTTTGTGAGAACTAAAATAATCACAAATAGGGCGCTGAATAAAATCATCAAGAAGAATGTTTCTTCGTATAAATAACGGTAAATTAAATATCCACTACCAAGAATTAATGTTAAATTGATTAATAATACTGATATGCTCTTGTGAATATTTTTAATTCCGACTTTAAACCATTTTTTGAAAAATAGTTTCCAAGATCTTACATCAATGAAAGCAAAAGCGATTAGTAAGAAAAAGTAGACAATTATCAAAGCATAAGATGTGTTTTGAATTAATTGGGAAACATTTGTAACTGAAATTTCTTCCACCATTTTTTTGAGGAAATAATAAGCAATAATGAAAAATGGGATGATGGAGATGATTGTAGAGAAGAAGAACTTCAAATAGGCGTGCATAGTTTCATGGAAATTTTTTCTTTCAAAGAGTGAATGCACTAAAATCCATAATCCTCCGTTAAAAATTATAAATATTCCTAAGATCCATAAACAATAATGAAGAATATTTTTGGTTAAAGAACGATAACTTTGATATATTTTTAGAGTATCTTGAGTAAACAATTCACCTTCTTGAATACTATCGGAATCATAGTTTCCTTGTTCTATCGGCTCCATTATTCCTTTAGTGTTATCTAATATTTTTATTTGATACTCTAATGTTACCATAGAAGTAACGACAATCAAGATTATTTGCAGAATAATTAGACTGAAGAATAGTAATTTGTGTTTCTTTATCGCTTGATAAGTGTTCTTCAAACCTCTTTTTAAATAATTCATTAAGTAGAGAAATTAGTTGAGGTTTAAATATGTTTTGTGTTTACTTGCTACCCTATGCCTCGGTAGTCGTTTTGTTGCCAGATTATTTTAGAAGAAGGAATGTTACTAATATTAATTCTAACCTTCTTAATTCCTGAAGAGAATTCGATAGTTTCGATATTATTACGTTGAGCTTCGACTATCTTACGCATTATTTCCGAATTGTTTATCGGAAATGATTCTAATCCTAATATTTTTTTAAGTGACATAGTTTAGTAACCACTTTCATAATTATTTTCACTTTTCCACGAATATTTGTCGTCATGGTTATCATCATCATCATCGTCATCATATTCATGATCATCAATGAACTCTTCTTCCCCATAGCCTTCCATAAAGCCGTCTTCTTCAATGTTTAATGCTCCTTCATCTAGAAGCTGTTCTCTTACTTCTTTAGAATAAATGTCTTCCTTATTATTTTTCTTTGGTTTTGACAATATCTGTATTACTTTGTTGAACATTTTGACCACCCCGGTTAACTAATTTGATATTAGCTGTATTTGTTACAAAACATTTAAATATAAATACATTTCCTCAATGCTATATATCTAGTATATGCTTATTCGGAAATATTACGGGGAAATAGAGGGAGATGGATTTGGAGGATTAAAATGGAATATAGAAAAATTCAGTTTGAATTTTTAAAATCCATTTTAAATTAGGAGGATAATTAAAATGGAATATAGAAAACTAATATCATTTGGGAAAAGCAGTTATGTTGTTTCTATTCCTAAACCTTGGGTTATTCAAAATAAGCTAAAGAAAGGTGATCATATTTATATTGAAGAAAGTGGAAGTAATTTGATTTTAAGTAAGAAAGAATCTTCTGAAAAGAAAGAAAATAAAAGAAAAATTATAGACATTGATAAGAAATCACCACATTGGATTTGGAGAGAAGTTTGTAGTGGTTATATTCTTAATAATCATGAAATTGTTCTTCAAGGTAGTGAGATAAAAAACAAAGTTAAAGAATTACAGAATGTTGTTCAGAATTTAATTGCTCTTGAAATTATGGAACAAACTTCAGATACAATTGTAGCTAAAGATTTTCTTGATATGGATAATGTTTCTTTACTAGAACTAATTCAAAAGATGGACGTTGTAACTAGGACAATGATTAATGAAAGTTGTCAAGTTTTCGAAGAATGTAATTATGATAGCATTAATGATAGAGATAAAGATGTTAATCGCCTTTATTTTTTACTTTACCGGGCAGCACTTTTTAATATGGAAAATCCTACCAAAGCAATGAAGAATTTTAAATTAACTCCAATGGATATGTTAAGAAGTTTATTTATGGGATTTTACATTGAAGTTATTGCTGATGAAGTAAGAAGAGCTATACGTTATGCTCGGATGATTGAAGGTTCTCCAGAAATCAAGAAACAAATTAAATCATTTTTAGAGAAAATGCGAGATTATTACGTTGGTACTATGAAATCTTTTTACAAGAAAGATATTGAAGCTGCATTTAAACTTTCTGATTTGAAGATGGATTTTGAAAAAGATTTAGATAAACTGGAAAACGAAGTACAAAAAATTGAGCATTTGAACAAAGTTGTTAATCGATTACAAAGATTAGTAACAAATATTCATAATTTAGGAAGGATAGTTTATACCTTAGAGTAACTATCTCTTGATAGTAAATCACAGAAACCTTTAAAAAAGAAAGATGATTTTTTCTTTTATGGTAGCTGGTAGTAGGAAGAAAGCTAAAAAACGTAGGCTTGTTAGAGATTTGAGTAATGTTAAATTTAAAGAAGCAATAACTTCTTCATTACAAAGATATACACCAGATTATCAGTTAGTTTCTGTTAAAAATAATCGAAGAACTAATCATGCTCAATTAATTGATGCTACTTTAATGAGAGAAGATGATTATGAGTTGTCCGTAGTAGCAAAAAGATATTTACATATGGGACGATCACTTGGAAAGTATCATAAACTTTTTAATAATCCAAATTCTTTACAAAGTAGAGAGAGTAGAAATTTAAATAACATTACAGATATTTCTGGTTCTGGAAAAGTGCCGGCTTCACATTTGGTTGATACTGATAACAACATGAGTGTTATTAAACGTATTCATGGAGAAAGTTCTTGGATTAAATTGGTTAATATTGTAAAACAATTAGAAGATAAGCCAACAAGTAAACTTTTATATGGAGAAATGAAATCTGCTTTATACGAATTTGTTGGAGGGGTAGCTCGTTTCGTTGGTTCTGTTAATGCCGACCATGAAAAATATCATCAAAAATATCCTTCTTATTATAGAGAAGCAAAAGAGTTCTCAGCAGCTAATGAACAACTTCTTAAAGAAAATTTTCGTAAATTAATGGTACCAAAAAAGAGTACTTCTCGAATTGATGATTTAGTTGGTAAATTATGGGGTTTAAAGAAGAAAGCATTTCATGATAGAGAATTATTTGTGCATGGAGATTTTCACGCTAACCATTTAATTATTCCTGATCAAGATGCGTCAGAAGAAGAAAAAGAACCTGTTACTATCGATTTAGAAACTTTCCATATTGATTATGAATCTACTGATTTGGGTTCAGCTTTAGTTATTCACCCTATTGGAAATAATTACATTATTCGGGGTGGTGAATTTTCTAATCTTATTAATCGATATTTAGCTCTTGAACATGCTTATGAAAATAAAGATGACGAAGCAATAAAAGTATTGAAACAGGCAGAGAATGGTGAGTTTGCTGAATATCTTTGTGAGACTAAATTAGGTAAAGAAGAATATAACAATTTTTTATTAGGAGTTTTTGCTAATGCAATGGTAAAACAATTACAACTTCCAATAATTTATCATAAAAGAAAAAAGAGAGCGGGAATGAAAGAAGATATGGAAGAAAGGAAAAAAAACGATGCTAGTTATTTGCACACTTTATTTTTAGAATTAATGGGGATGGACCAGATATTTGATGGTTGTACTGCTCCTGATCAATTTAGAGATTATTTTCATACTTTAGGTCAGATTTCTGAAGAAGTTGGATATCTTAAATTTCATGATGGCTTTTTAGATGGTATTAAAAAAGGCACTATCTCAACTGAAATAATTAAGGGGCATCCTTTTATATAATAAAAATGGTGAACATAAATAAATTTTATTCATACAATAATAAGAGTTTGCCGAAAGGCTGTAAGATGTGTGTGAAAGGAGAAAAGTTAGTTTTGTTTGTTACTGGTTTATGTCCTCGAAAATGTTATTTCTGTCCTGTATCTGATGAAAAGTCTGGTAAAGATGTTGCTTTTGCAAATGAACGAAGAGTTTTTTCTTCTGAAGATGTGATTAAAGAAGCAGAGTTGATGAAAGCTAAAGGGGTAGGAATTACTGGTGGAGATCCTTTAGTTAAGATTGATCGAACGGTTCGTTTTATAACTAAATTAAAAAAACATTTTGGAAAACAGTTTCATGCTCATCTTTATACTTCTTTAAGATTAGTTAATGATGATTTGTTGCAAAAGTTGTATATGGCAGGATTAGATGAAATTCGGTTTCATTTAGATTTGGAAAGTGAATCGTTTTGGAATAAATTAGCAGTGGCGAGAAAGTTTCCTTGGCAAGTTGGTGTAGAAGTTCCTTTAATTCCTGGTAAAGAAAAAGAAATGAAAAAATTAATTAATCATGTTCACGATAAAGTTGATTTTCTAAATTTGAATGAGTTAGAAGTTGCTGATAATAGTTGTTCAAAATTGTTAGAAATGGGTTTCAAAGTTAAAGATGAAATGAGTTACGCTGTTAAAGATTCTTTAGAGTTAGGATTAAAATTAATGGAGTATGCAGAAGAAAAAGAGTATGATTTAGCTGTTCATGTTTGTACTGCAAAATTGAAAGATGCTACTCAATTATCTGAAAGAATTAAAAGGGAAGCAAAATATTCTCATAAAGATTTTGACATTGTTGATAAAGAAGGAATGTTAACTCGTGGTGCTTTGTATTTGGATTCATTGAAACCAGGAGCAGGTTATCGAGAGAGTTTGAAAGAAGATCATTCTGCTGTAATTAGTGAGTTGAAAGAATTGTTTGGTTCTGTTCAGAAGAAATTAAAATTGAAAGATAATGAAATTTTCTTAGATGAAGCTAAACCTAGAATCTTAGTTTCTAAAAAAACTGTGAAGAAGAATAAAACTCAAATTATTAATTTGGGATTGGTTCCAGCGATTGTGGTTGAGTATCCTACTGCTGATCAGTTAGAAATGGAAGTTGATTTTGTTAACTGACATTTATGTCCCACTTTCTTAGGGAAATATTTTAAACTAGTTTTACTTCTTATTGTTTATGTATGCAGAAAGGTCTCAATTAGAAATGTACGCAATGGGTATGGCAACAGTTGATGATAATAAAAAAATCAATCTTCATTCTAGCGACCAACCTTATGAGCATATTGATGAAGCTAAAAAGATGGAAGAGTTAGTTAGTAATTATCTTTCTTCTGAAGAAGGCACATCATTAATGGATTATCTTGATGCTAAAGGTAAAGATAAAATTAATATTAGAGAATATGGTTCAGGGGATTTAGGGGAAAATGTGGTGGCAGCGGTTTTACATGATGGAATTGAAGGAGTTATCCTCAGCAACTATAATGGAAAACCTTTTACTGAAAGAATTTCTGAAATGGCGGAGATGTATGGGTTGAGTGATGAAGCTACTACCGAATATGTTTTAGCACACGAATTTGCTCACGCTGCCGGTTACAAATCTGAAGCAGAAACGGAAAATGTTATCAAAGAATATTTTCAAGAAATGGCTGCAGGTGCTGAAGGAGAAATTAAAGAGAAATATGAATCTTTAGCAAAAGTTGCAGAAGGGCGTTCTGAGAATGCTAGTGCTAATTATAATTAATTTAAAATTCTAACAAATCATTTACTTTAACTTTATTCTTTGATTCGTCTTTACCTAATTCAATTAGATACTTTCCTTTGTTTTTAGAATTCCAGAATGTAAATGGTCGGAAGTTATTTTTGATTTCAATTACTTTTTTATTTTCATTTAGTACTAAAACATTGATTGGATAAAAGACAAAGAAGTTGTGCAAAGAAATATTTCTTTCTTTATTGAAAACCATGATCAAATTTTTTCTTTTGGAAAACATTAACCCTAATGTTTGTGAGAAAACGTTGTTACAAACAGATTCTTTATTGCTGATTATTTTGTTGGTGGTTTTATTAGTTATCATTCCCATCTCCAGAGTTCATCACCAACGAAATGGATATTCTTAATAACTTTCCCACCAGTAGCAGAACGCATCTCTTCTGAATTTAGTAAAGCGATTC
The DNA here is from genome assembly GCA_018670095.1 of Candidatus Woesearchaeota archaeon. Taxonomy (GTDB): domain Archaea; phylum Nanobdellota; class Nanobdellia; order Woesearchaeales; family GW2011-AR9; genus JABJOX01. The sequence continues at coordinate 35,636 of JABHRR010000029.1, read as the reverse complement.
CCACAGCTAATGGTTTCTTATTATTGACATCAATTATCATAATGAAATCGTTTTGGTTAATATTATCTTCAATTTCAACAATGCCTGGTCGCATAATGTCTGCGCCGTTAACAACGAATTTGATTGCACCCATATCCACAGTAATTTTTTTAAGAACATCTTTTTCTTGTAAGAGTTTTAATGTAGGAACTATTTTATTCTCATAATAAAAGAATTCTGGCTTTTTATTCACCAGAATCAGTTTATACTTTTCATCTTCAACGATAACTGCATGATCTTTCTTATGATAACTAATTCCATAAAGCTCAATCTCTTTGTTTAACTCTTTTACTTTTAGCGGTATTTGTTTCATTGTTTACTTCAGTTTCTTGTAAGCAATCCAAATTAATACTGCCAAAACAATTCCTAACAAGATAAACTTTAAAGTATCATTAGCATGTTGCCAGTATCTAATTGTTCCGTAGATAATCAACAAAACTCCACCACTTAAGATTCCTGTACTTGCTGCATCTTTCTTTAGAAGTACACCGGTAAAGATTGCCATTAAACCGACAATGATACTAACAATAAAAACGATTTTATCATGTTTAGTTCTAGCTGTATCAAATTCATCATAACATTCTTTTGCTGGTGAACAGAACTCTTCTTCTATTGCCTCATATTCTTTTACTGGAACTCTTGGTTTATTAGAATTAGTACCCCAAGTTCCACTTGCTGTTAAACATTTTTCTTCATTATCTATATCATAAAGTTTTTCTGGACAAAAGTCATCATGGTCTGGACTAGGATCAAATACTTCAATGCCATACCCTACAAATAAAGCAAAAATGATGGCAATTGTAATCGCAATAATAATTTCTTTCTTTTTCATTGTAATTGTAGTTATTTTTTTGGTATTAATAAACTTAACGAAAAACAAAACTTTAAATATGCTGATAATATGATTATATTCACAATAATTAAAACAACTAAAAGGAGGTAAAATAAGATGGCAAAAAATAAGACGGTGAAACCGGATAGTACTTTAGCAATTGTAGGATTAATCTTAACTATATTGGGCGTATTACCTGGATTATGGGCAATTATTGCAGGACCAAAATATAGGACTGCGGGAATAATTCAATTAGTATTTACTCTAATTAGTTTTCCTTTAATGTTTGTATTGATTGGATTTCCATTAGCATTTGCAATGTGGATTTGGGCAATCGTAACTATGGTCCATGTTTATCAAGATTCGCAATAATTAATTCTTTTTTTTTCTTTTTTTCAATTTTTTATAATTTCCAAACATTTAAATAGCTAAATTATTTACTTATTCTTAATAAAATTTGAGGTGATATGATATAATGGCAAATGATTTGATGGGATTAACAGCTATATTAGGCGCAATGATAGGAGTATTATTATTATTTGGGATCGCTTTTTATGTATATGTTGCGTTGGCTTTAATGGCGGTAGCAAAAAGATTAAATGATCCGCAACCGTGGTTAGCATGGATACCTGTAGGTAATATGGTATTGATGGCAAGATTGGCAAAAATGCATTGGTGGCCGGTTTTATTATTAACAACAATATTAATTATGTGGATTCCTGTTGTTGGACAAGTGATTTATTTTATTGCAATAATTATTTTTTCAATATTTACAATTATCTGGCAATGGAAAATTTGTGAAGCAAGAGATCATCCTGGTTGGTGGGTATTATTAACATTTATTCCTATTGTTGGAATGGTTTGGTACTTTATCATGTGGGGAATCTTAGCTTGGGGAGAATAAGTTTTTAATTTTTTTCTTTTTATTTTATTTACTGTAAAGAATTTGTATCTCTAAATCTTTGACTTTTCCTAATTGAATCTTGCTTTTATTTAATAATGATGTTTCTTGTGATATTGTTTTACCATTAACTTTTACTTTTCCTTCTAATTCTGTAATAGAATAATATCCTTTTTCGTTTCGTTTAAGAATGGCATGGTTAACTTTTATAACATCTACAAAATGAAGATCAGAAAATAAGATTTTTTTATTAAAATTAAATGCAAAGTCTAAGCCGGTTGGTTCAATCCCCGTTCCTAAAACAACTTCTCTTTGTACTAGGTCAAAAACATGTTTCCATTCTTTTTTTCTTTTTCCTTCTTCTTTAATCGGATATGTTAATAATAGTTGGGCTTTTTTTACTCTTTCTTTCATCCATTTAAGTTCATCTATCATTTTTATTCCACCAAGATTCCAACTTTTCCAGGCATTGCAGATTTCGCTTTATTCTCTTTTGAATCTTCTCCTTTAACAACATTAATTTTACAATTAAATTCTTTTTCCAAAAAATCTTTTGCTTCAATAATAATGTCATACTCTTCAATTTGTGAAGTTACTAAAGCAGGAATCTTAGAAACGTCTTTAACTAAACCTAACACGATTTTACTAATTTCTTTACCTTTCATCTTCATTCTTTCAATTTCCAAAACTTTTTTCATAATTTCGCCGATGTTTCTAGTAATTTTAATTTCAGATGAGACAAGATTAAAAAGTTCATAGAGCCATTCTTCAGCAACGAATAAAGTATATTTATTAGCTTTTTCTAATTTAGCTAATTTCAAAACGTTTCTCATTCCATCAATTGCTGTTCTGACTAATTGCTCGCCAGCATTAGCTTTCAGACTGATTTTATTTTGATCTATTTCTGGCCATTCTGATGAAGAAACTAATTCTTTTGTATCATTTAATTCTTCGCTCATATGGGGAGTAATTGGGTTCATTAATTTTAACCAAGTATTAATGGTTTCTTCGATAACTTTTTTATTTTCTCCGCCTCTTCTAATGTACCATTTTAAATCATCGTAAATAGTAAAGTAAACTGTTGAAGCAAGTTCTCGAAGATTATAATCTTCCATTTCATGAGCAATTTTTTTAAGATGTTCATTCATTCTAGAAACTAACCAGTCATCAACAGATTTTTTCTTGCCGTCAACTTTTTTAAGTTCTGAAATTAGAAGGATTACTCTCTCTAAAGAGTTTTTATAGTTCATGACAATATCTTCTGTCCAAATAACATCTAAATGGGGAGAGCCGATATGGGCATAATAAAGACGCATTGCATCGACACCATACTTTTCAACTGCTTCTGGAATTGGAACTGCGCCACCTTTACTTTTAGAAATTTTACTTCCCTTGCCAGTAACCCACCAATTGACAAAGATTCCCTTGGGCCATTTATCTTCTGGAAGAATAGCAACGTGGTTCATCAAGAAAACTGGGAAATGAACCGTTTTATGTTCTTTACCGCCAAGATTAATGTCTAACGGGTAAAAGTAATCAAACTCTTCTTTGATTGGTTTCCATTTTGGTTTACCCTCGCCAATGTTTAAGAAAACATAATCAAAAAATTCTTCGGTTAGGTCTTTAACTTTAATTGTTTTATTTTCAATCCATTTGGAAACGATATAATAAGCAGGGTACAAAGTTGAGTCACTGATTGGTTCAACAATCCAACGTTCGTCAAAAGGTAATTTGCTTCCTAACCAATTTCCTAATCTGGCACAGGCTCGATCTGAGAACCAGTCCAGGATAGCAGGTAAATTATGATGATACTCTTGAGGATAAATTTTCATTTCTTTAACTTGTTCTTTACTTCGTTCAGTTAATTCTGGATCAGAATATCTGATAAACCATTGGTCATCAATTCTTTTAATGATAACTTTTCCACCGCACCGGCAAATAACTTCTTCAGATAAATCGTAAAATAAATCTGCTTGATTTTTTTCTAACATTTCTGCTTTCATTAACTCTTTTGCTTCTTCAACTCTCTTTCCAGAGAATTTTCCGCAGATGTCAGTCATAGTTCCAGTATGAAAACCAGCTTTATAGATTTCTTTAGTAGCTTCTTCTAACTTCGGATCATCTAGAGAAGTGATGTTAAGTTTTTTTACAATTTCTTCAGCAGGAAAATCTTTGTACCCTTTTGATTTAATAATTGGAATTAGTTTAATGTTTTGAATTTCTTTTTCGTTAAGATTATATTTTTTAATCGTTTCTTTATCTTCTTGCAATTCTTTTAGAGCAACATAATCGTAAGGGGCATCGCCTGGAACAGAAGTTACAATTCCGGAACCTACGTCTGGGTCGCAGAACTTTGCAGGAAGAACAATAATTTCTTTATTAATTCCTGGTGCTAAAGCGGTTTTACCAATGAACTCTTTTGGGTTAACATCTTCTTTCAAAATAACATCGTCTTTTTGATATTTTAATTTATCAGCTGCTTCTCTACTAATAATCCAGTTTTCTCCCTCAACTTCTACACGGACATATTTTGCTTTTGGATTCATCCACAAATTAGTTTGCCCGAAAACAGTTTCTGGTCTTAAAGTAGCGGCGATTAAGAAATCGTTATTGAATTTGAATTTTAAAAGAACATATTCATTTTTTTCTGCAGTTCCTCCTTTAGAAATGTCTGTTTCACTTGGGTCTACAGCTACTGGACCGCAATTTGGACAAGCAGTTGCAAAGTACGGTTTTTGAATTAGAAGATCTTTCTGTTGCAATTTTTTAAATTGCCATTGGATAAACTTTTCATAATCGGGATTTGTTGTAGAAGTGAATCTATCCCAGTCGCAAAGAAAACCAAACTTTTTCCAGTAATCGTTAATATAAACTTGGTTGAAATATTCTACAACTGCTTCTGGAGGGGTAAGTTCTTTAATTTTAGATTTTGGACAGCCGTTATTCTTTAGGTAAGAGATCCAAGTTTCATCATTATTTTTTATTTTGTTGGCGAAACCTAGGGCTTGGTTACCGGAAGCGTGTGTTCCTACTGGAAATAAAACTTCTTTACCTAACAATCTTTGATATCGGCAAATAGCATCTGTATAGGAAAAACCTCGCATGTGACCAACGTGTAAGTATCCTGAAACGCCTGGGTAAGCGAAGATCATCATGAACTTTTCTTTCTTCTTATTAGTCTCTGCTTTACCTAGTTCTGCTTTTGCCCACTTCTTTTGCCATTTATCTTGGATTTTGTTCCATTCCATAATATGGATGAGAATGAGAGAATGTTTTTAAAGGTTACTCTCAGAATAACCCTCAAACAAATACTTAGCAATAATCTTCTCTTTAATCATTCGTTCAGTTTTTTCTTTAACAGTTTGAAAGAAAGGTTTCTCTTTGAAATGGTCATTTAAGATTAAACAATTTTCTTTGATATTCTTTTCTACAATATCATTTGAGAGAACATCTCCTTGATCAATCATACTTTTTGCTTTTATTAAATCTTGATCGTTTTCAATAATTATACCTCTAATGGGTGATTTAGTAAGAGTTGCTGCTGTTGTTCGATGACTGCCGTCTAACATAAAGTATTCTGCTTTTGGATGGTTACTTTCAAATTCTTTAAATTTAGTTAATAATTCTGAATCTAAAAAAGTTAAAACAATCTTCTTATGAATCAATGGACAGAATGGTACAATCTTACTACATCCATTTTTATAAATTCTATAATATAATTCTAAGATTCTTTCATTATGTACTGGATAATCATTTAGGGTGATTATTTGTTCAGGTAATAATTCTTTTTCTTCCATAGATAGTGTATTTAGATAGAATGTTTTTAAAGGTTACTCTGCTTTTTGAAACAAGTGATTAAGTGATTTTAATAGAAAGAAAAAACCCATTTATTAAGTGTCATTAAGGAGTAGTAAAATATAGAAAGGTTTATAAGTGGTTAAGTCTTTTTTGTTTTATGATTAAAAAAATCAAATATTTAGTAATTTCATCTCTGATGTTACTAAATTCATGTGGGGCTATTCAAACTCCATTAAATTGTAAAGAACAATCTTTGCCAATGGGAAATATAGAAATTACTTCTTATGGTTGTGATAATAATCTAGATGGCGACCCCGATGAGGCATGGATTACTGTTGAAAAAAAGGATGGGCAAACAATTGAATGTAAACTTGAACTAGATGATGGATATACCAAAAGAATATCTTGTGACTACAATGGTGATGGGAATCCTGAATTTGAATTTGAAGGAGATCAGATTTATACTGAATTTGAACCAGTAAATGGTGAATTAGCAGGAAAAATTTATGTTTTTGATTCTGAAGGGAATTATAAAGAATATACTGATAATGGCCTCAATGGAAAAATTGATACTATTGAAGGTTTTTACATTAATGATCAGGGAAAACTAATAAAATATACTTCTGATAATAATGCAAATGGTATTGCTGAGAAAATAGAAGAATCTAAATACAATAAGGACGGTAACTTAGTTAAAAAAATACTTGAAATTGATTCTGATGAAGATGGCAAAATTGATGAAATCACTAGTTGGTATTATGATATTCAAGGTAATCTTATCAAATGTACTTCTGATAAAAATGCAAATGGTATTGCTGAAAAAACAGAAGAATCTAAATACAACAAGGATGGTAACTTAGTTAAAAAAATACTTGAAATTGATTCTGATGAAGATGGCAAAATTGATATGATTCTGGCTAAATATTTTGGTCAACAAGGAAATATTATTAAAAAAACTCATGATGGAAATGCAAACGGGATTGCTGAATACATAGATGAATTTGAATATAATACCAATGGTGATTTAGTTAAAAAAATATATCAAACTGATCTTGATGAAGATGGTAAATATGAAAATATTGTTGTTAATGAATATGGTGCTGATGGAAAACTTGTAAAGTCAACAACTGATGACAAAAATGGTTTGTGTGTATTTGATTACGTCAATGATGATACATTGAAATCATTTACTTGTGACCATGACAAAGATGGAAAAGCAGATTTTACCTCTGAAAATACATTTGATTCAGATGGTAATATTGTACAACAAATGAGTGATTATGATGGAGACGGAAATCCTGAAAGAGTAGTTGAACATAAATATGATTCAGAAGGGAATTTAATCTATTCTAAAACATACTGTGATTATAATTCTGATGGAGAAGTTGATAAAGTTTGGGATGAAGTGAATATGTGTTTGTAATGAATTTACTTGCTAATTAACCTTTCCATCCCAGAAATATTTATATTCTATATATGTTTCACACTAATTATGGCCCTTGATTATCAGTTTTACAAAGAAAACTTTGGCAGCCAGTTTCTTAAAGAGAAACCAGGAACTGCTCAATCATTCAAGTTAAATGTTTCTGGGTTATATGTTGACGATTCTTTAAATTTGAAAGTAATTCAAGTTTGGAATCATATGTTTGAACATGATGAAGATATTTCTGCAGTATTGTTAGGAGATCGAGTACTTTATCAGGGAAAGTTAGATGAGTACGATAGTTTAGTCTCAATGTTTAAGAATCAGAAATATGAGTTGGGATTAGATGAGAAAGCTAATCTTTATTTACTTCGGGAAGCAGAGATTATTGAGTAACGTTAATAAACAATAAAATAATTTTAATTATATGATCAACAAACACATTAAGAACAGTCTTCTCAGAATCAAAGTGATTCCAAACGCTTCTAGAACTGAATTGAAAGAAGTAAACGGAAGCTTGAAATTATACTTACAAGCAGTTCCGGAGAAAGGGAAAGCTAACCAAGCTGTTATTAAATTCTTTAAGAAAGAATATAATCTGAAAGTAGAGATTAAGTCTGGAAGTAAAAGTAGAGATAAAGTATTAAGAATGATTTGATATAACCTCTTAATATTAGAAAAGAATATAAATGAATCTTCATTTTTTTTAAAACATGGGAATAGAACAAAGAATGCCTCCACGGGGGGATGTATTAAGAAAAGAAGCAGATGAAGCAGTTGCAAATATTGATTATAAAGTTGAGTTTCAGAAATATGCTCATCGTATTAACGGGGTTTCTTCTGGTTTGCCTCCAGTACATTTAGATCCTCCTTACAGAAGAGAAGATAGGTAAAAATTTATCTTAAACTAATTCTTCAACATAATCAATGATTATTTCTTCTAATGGCATTTCTCCAGCTTCTTGGAATTCATTAATTTGAGAAACTCCACCAACAGCTGTGGAATTGATTTCTGTTAAGACTTCTTCATTTCCCGTTTCTTCTTTATACATGAAATCGTAACCAGTAATAATCCCACCATCAGCAACTACTATTGGAGATGTTGCAGCAACTACTTTTCTTTCTAAATCAGTAATCCCTGAAGGATGTGCTGAACCACCGGCACCAATATTACATTTATGGCTACCCTCTTGTGGCATTCTTACAAAAGCACCAATAGGTTCTCCGTTAAGTACGAAAACTCTTTTATCTCCACGAACAACGCCGGGAACGTAATCTTGAACAACAATTTCTTGATATTGAGCAATCATTCCTTCAATTAATTCTTTTAATTCTTCTTGGCCAAGATTTTTAGTATCAACTAATTCTATCCCTTGACCAGAACGACCTTGAATTGGTTTTAGAATTGCTTTACCAAAATAATTAGTTTTTTCTATTCCTTCTTGAACGCTAGTAGTAAAATAAGTTTCAGGAGTGAATTCTGAGAAAGGTTCCATATATTTTTTATCAGCTTTCAGAATTATTCCTGGGGCATTTAACATTGGTGGTAAATCGGAATATTCTCTTAGTCTTTTCATATCTTTAAAATCGTCTTCATCCATATCTTCTTTTCTTAGAAATAATACATTCAAATCAGTTAATGGTAAACATTCGCCATCATTCATTAAACCATAAGCTTTATTGTCAAAGAAAGTGAAGTTGTTAAAAACAAAAGAATTGTGTCCTCTTTTGTTAGATTCATCAACTAATAATTTGTCAGTATAAGTGTCTTTAGTTTCCGCTCCAGGAGCTAAATAAAATCCGATATCAAGTGTGTCAGTCATATTTACTATTCGTGAGAGATAATTAATATTTAAATCTTTCTAGATTTTCCATAATATTTATATACACCATATATTTTATTAGTTTTCCAATGGTAAATAATGATTTAGTTGAAATATTAGAAGATTTTGATGACGCAATGGTTACAATTCAACAGAATATAGTTGAAGACAATGCATATTCTTGTCAAGAATGTGGAGATACTTATCACACTGATTATGTACAGTTAACTGGTAACGATTGTCCGGCTTGTTACAAAGATAAAAATTTTAATATCAGATCAGAGCAACCAGTTTCTGTAATTGGATTATCTGAACCTGATTTTAATCGGATTCCTGGAGATTATCAAGAACCACACCATTGTGTTGATCGAGCAGTTAAAGCTCACGAAGAAACTGGTGGGGTCTTTGATTTAGGAAGAAAGATTCTTTAATTTTTTTATTTTTATTTCAAAACTCTTAAGCTTACTCGCGCTTCTTTTAACAACTTTGTGCCAACATCATCGGGATATTTAACTTTAGCAATAACTTCTTTTATTCCCGCGTTAATGATCATCCGCGCACACATATTACAAGGGGTAAAAGTAGTATAAATTGTTGCCCCTTTTGTTGAGGCACCAGTATTTGCTGCTTGTACAATCGCGTTTTCTTCAGCATGGGCACAGATACATATTGCAGAAGTGTAATCAGCAGATTTAATCTTACCTTGATGTCTTAATGAACATCTTTCACAAGATCCAGCAGTACAATGACTTACATTTCTAGGCGTGCCATTATAACCAGTAGAAAGAATTTGTTTATCTTTAACAATTAATGCGCCTTTTTTTGGAGACATACAACTTGATCTTGATTTTACAGTTTCTGCTATCTCCATAAAATAATGGTCCCAATCTGGTCGTGGGTCTTGCAGTTTAAACATCCAATCTTTTAACACCTGATCAACTTTCTTTTGAAGTTTGTCTAAAGTAGAATCATTATTGATAGTTACTTGTGCCATTTTCATGACTTTATGTAACTGTTGTTTCTTGGGATCAGAACTATTTTCTAAAGCGTCCATTTTTCTTAATTCTTTTATTGTTCTAGGGTCACTTTCTAACCTTTTCTTCATGATACGTTTTAATCTAATATTATCTGGAGCAGTTACGTTAACTAATAAGAAATCGTGTCTTGACATTAAGAATTCTGCTTCTAACGGGTTTCTGATGGAAGTAAAAACATAATTTTCGCCATCTTCAACTTTACTTAACGCTAATCGCGCGAGAATTTTTCTGCCGTATCTAGTTCTCAAATAATTTCCTGTTTCGATAAGATTTTCTTTAGTAATTTTTAAGTTTCTTTTCTTTAATTCTTCCCTGAGAATGTCTGAGAAACTTATTTGAATAAAGTTATTCTGTCCTAAAGATTCAGTCACCATATTCTTTCCTGAACCATCTAATCCTGTAATGCCGATAATCATAATAAATTGGAAGAAGAATAACTATAAATTGATTATTATACTAGAATGGTTGTGTTGTGGTTATGATTTCTTATTTAATTCCACTAACAATTTTTTTGCTTCTTTAATTAAATCTTCTTTACTGCCCATATTCAGAATATAATAATCAGCCATGGCGATCGGACCGCCTTTCTCAATGTTTTCAATTTCTGCGTAATCTCTGGCAATTGCTTGTTTTCTTGTTGCTGGTCTGTTACGCATTTTTTCATCAACTTCTGTTCTTCCTGCTAGTCTAGCGTACCTTGTTTCTGGTGGTGCTAAAACAGCAACTACAGTTAATCTTTCTTTATAATATTCTTTAAGAATTTTGTATTCAGTCCATGAGTAAAGTCCATCAGCAACTAAGTTAGCTTTCTTTAAAAGATCATCAAATTTTGGAATATTTAAAGTTGCGTATGCACCCATGCCATGCTCTTTTCTCATTTCTTCTCTGATTGGTCTTTCATTTTCTTCGCTTGGTTCTAAACCACGTTCTTTAACAATATCTAATGTGATTTGTCCAAAACGAGCAAACTCGAAACCGTTTCTTACCAGTTCATCAGCAACGACACTTTTACCAGAACCAGACATTCCTACTAAACAGATTATTTTATTCATTTTGTTAAGTTAATTGATTACTTCTTATAAATATTTCTTCTGTGACCAAGCTCAATTACGAAAATTATTAATTTATTATCTTGAATATCTAAAATGATTCTATGGTCTCCAACTCTTAAAGAAAAATGGGGACAACCTACTAGTTTTTTAGTGTATGAATGTGGTCTGAACCTCATTCTTTCTAGAGTTGTAATAATTCTTTTTTTAAGAATATTATCTGATTTTTTTAATTGTTTTAAAACTTCGTCAGAATAAATTAGTTCGTACATTCTTTACAAACCCAACTTTCTTTTAACTTCTTCATGACTATGAGTCTTTCCTTCTTTGATTTGCTTTTTAGAAATTTCAATATTTTTTAGAGTCTCAGCAGAAAGTTCTTTAGTATCTTCTATTAAATCCCAAATTACTTCTTCGTAGGTTTCTTTAGCAAACATTTTTCTGCTTGCAAGTTCTTGTTGTAAATCCCCACTAATTTGAATTGTTGTTGCCATAGTGAACTATAGTGGGCTATAATATATAAATGTTTCTGTTGTAATCCATAATGCCATCTCAACAACGAAAATCTTAATAAACGGTTAAACTCCTGAAGCTAATATGGAGCCATTAGCACATAAAGTAAGACCAAAAGATATGAAAGGTTTTGTTTTTACTTCTGAGAATATTGTTCTTAAAGATTATATTAATGATAACAATATATTTTCTATGCTTTTTTGGGGACCTCCAGGAACAGGAAAAACAACACTGGCGAAAATAATTTGCAACGTTCTTGATCTTAATTTTATTGAAATTAGTGCAGTTACCAGTGGAGTAAAAGATTTAAGAGAATGTGTTGAGAAAGCTAAAAACTTGTTTTTATTTTCAAGAGTTAGAACAATTCTTTTTGTTGACGAAATTCATCGTTTTAACAAGATGCAGCAAGATTATTTATTACCACATGTAGAGAAAGGTACATTGACTTTAATTGGTGCCACCACAGAAAATCCTGCGTTTGAAGTTAACAATGCTTTACTTTCTAGAATAAAAGTGTTTAAGTTTGATAAGATTCCTCAATCGGAAATTAAGAAATATTTGCTTAATGTTTCTCAGAATGAGAAGATTGTAATTAAAGAAGAAATTATTGATTTTATTTGTAACATCTCAGATGGAGATTTGAGAAAATCTTTAAACAGTTTAGAATTTTTATCAAAAAAAGAAAATTTGACTTTAGAAGAAGCAAAAAAATTACTTAATAGAAATATTTTTTATGACCAGGAATGGCATTATAATATGATTTCTGCTTTACACAAATCTTTGCGTGACAGTGATGTAGATGCGTCTTTATACTGGGCTTTTAGAATGTTGAATGGTGGTGAAGATCCAAAATATATTTTTCGTCGTTTAATCAGGTTTGCTTCTGAAGACATTGGTGATACTGATAACAAAGCTTTAGAATTTGCTATTAAATGTTTTCAATCTCATGAAGTAATTGGTCTGCCGGAGAGTGAAGTTATTTTAGCACAATTAATTGTTTATCTTGCTTCAGCAAAGAAAGGTAATAAAGTTTACGTGGCTGTTAACAAAGTTAAACAGACGATTAAAGAAACTGGAAACTTAGATGTGCCAATACATTTGAAGAACGCAGAAACTTCTTTTTTGAAAGATCAAGGTTTGGGTGAAGGGTATAAGTATTATCATGATTTAAGTGCAGAGGAGAAGGAAAGTTTCAAGCAGGAACATTTGCCTGAAGAAATTCGTGATTTGAAATTTTTTGATTAATATCTTTCTAGCACCATATAATTTATTAATAAGTTGGGTTTTCTTTTTGTTATGGAAAGAGGTAAGTTTATTGTTGTTGATGGACTAGATGGTTGTGGTAAAGGAGTTATTATAGATACTTTTGTTGAAGAAGCGATTAAAGAAGGCAAAAGAGTTTTTGATGTTCACAAGTTCTGGAATGAAAATGATTTCCACCCGAATCCAAAAGAGATTATTGGTGAATATGATATTATTCTTACTTCTGAACCTACATTTGTTGGTGCAGGAAGAGTAGTTCGTGATGAGTTAATTGCTAAGAACGGTAGAAAATATTCTCCGGAAACAGTTGCTGGAGGATATTCTTTAGATCGTCACATTTTGTATGAACAATTATTACTTCCGGTTTTAGAAGCGGGGATTGATGTCTATCAAAGTAGATCATTTTCTACTAGCATTGTTTATCAACAACAAATGGCTTTAGATTTAGGTAGAGAATTTAGTATGGATGAAATAATGAAATTGCCGGGGAATGCTTTCTGTTATGAACATCCAATGGATTTCATGATAGTTCCTACGATTGAAGATGTTTCTGAGGTAATTAGAAGATTGGATGGTAGAGATAAAGATGATAATTGTGAATTTGAGAATCTTGAATTTCAATTGAAGTTAAAGAAACAATATGATTCTTCTGAATTCAGAGAAGTGTTTGAACGGAAGGGAGTTAAATTAGTTAGCATGGATGTTGGTGGCACTTTAGAATATTCTAAAGAACAAGCTAGGGAATTTTATAGGGTTTTTTTAAGATAAAATTAATAACATTTATATATCGCTAATATTTAGTTATATAGTAGATGTTTAATTTAAATAGGAAAGGTCAGATTACAGTCTTTATTATTCTAGGTATTCTTATAGTACTTGTTTTTTCATTATTCTTTATCTTAAAGCAAACTTCAGTAAGTAAAAATGTTAAAGTTACTGAAGAGGTGTTAACTCCACTTCAGGGAGACAATATTAAATTGTTTGTTGAATCTTGTTTAAACAGAGTTTCTGAAGAGGGTTTAGTCTTAATCGGTAGGCAGGGTGGCTATTATCAATCACCGTTAGATTATTCAATTTTATTTGTTGGGGATAAACTTCCTTACTATTATTACGAAGATGAAATTAGAGTTTTAGAAATTGAAGATGCTGAGAAAGAGTTGGAAAGATACATTAAAGATTATTTACCAGTCTGTGTAGATAACTTTAAAATATTTGAGAAATCAGGATATGATATTACTGAGGGCGAAATTGTTGTTAATGTAAGTTATAATGAGAGAACCAAAATTGTTTTGAATTATCCTCTAAAGTTTGAACTGGGACAAGATGTGATGGAATTTGACACTTTTATTAAAGTGGTAAATGTTAATGTTAAAAAGTTTATTGAAGCTGCTGAAGAATTAGTTGAACAAAATTTGGAAGATAAAGGTTATATCTGTTTAACTTGTATGGAAGATACAGCTGCCAGTAAGAATATTCTTATTGATGCGTTACCTATTCATGATAGTTCAGTTTTTGCTAATGATATTATCATGTTTCGATTGGAGGACAAAAAACCTGTAATCTTGGACTATAAAAATTTTACTTTTGAATTTATTATGGAATACCTTGAAGTAGAAATAGAAGAAAAGTTAGAAATAGAAGATCTTGGAACGTTTGAGATTGGTGTTGGAGAACTTTTTGAAAAAACAATTGTTTCTAATAAAGAGGATGTTAGTTACACAGATGACTCTGAATTGTTTGAGATTAGTGCTAACGGAAAGATTAGTTTTACTGCGAATAAAATGGATAAAGGGACTCATTTTGTTATTATTACTGCTGAAACTACTGCCGAGAAAGATAACGAATTTGTAATATTCAAAGTAACTGGATAAAAATGGTGAAAAAAATTAATAAGTTAAATTTGTTGTACTTTAATTTAGTTATTGGTTTGTTAATGTTTTCTATTCTAGTTATTTCTGAACCAGCAGTGCCCGGTCAAGCTCCTGCTGGAGGAGTTAATTCTGAACTAACACTTGAACAATTTTATCAAAACCCTTCCCCGCAAAATTTTGTTTTAATGAATCCTGCAGATCAAGCTAATTTTATTTCAACAATCAATTCTTTCCAGAATCCTGAGAACATACAAATTGCTACTGATTATTTTATTAATCCTCAGAATGTTAATGAAAATAAAGATACTTTTGTTAAGTTCATGAAACATAAAGGTGTTGATTTTAACATTGCTGAAGGTAAAGGGGTTACAGACTTTTCTAAAGAAGGAACATTAAAAGGAAAGAATGGTGCAATCGCTGATATTTATCAATTTTCTAATTCTAATCTTAAGATTGATGTTGACAAAGATGGAAATATTATTTTGATAGATAATGGTAAAAAAGAATGGGCATTTAAAGGAGATTTAAGTGCTGAAACATCTCCTGCCGGTCAAACAGTACTTACGATTAATGACGGTGAATTTGGAGATAAAAAGATTATTGGTGCTAATTTTATTCTTGATAATGGTGTTGTACGTGGAACAGCTGATAGTATTGCTGGTTTTACTTTTGCTTTAAATGAAAATGAGGAATTGCCTGATTTTGAATTTAATCGTGAACAAAATATATTAAAAACTGCTAATGCACAGATTGATCAAATTAGTAAAGATAGTGAATTAATCATCATGGGTGAAAATATTAAGCTTCCAAATAATGATTTGATTCGTGAAGGGGGTTTAGAATACAAAGATGGTGGGCCAGTAAAAGTTTTAACTTCTTCTGATGTTGTTGTGCAGGGATTTAACCATAATACTTATGGGTATTCAGATAATAAAGATTGGGAGTTTGAAGAAGAGTGGTACGTAAGTGAACTGAATTTGTTTTATGCAGAAAATGATGAAACTTTAGATATTGACCGGAAAGAAGAAGAAGAGTTACAAAATGTTTTAAGAGAAGGATTAGGAGAAGATAACAAACTTACTTTTGCTGAGATGAATAAAGAAATTCAAGAGGAAAGTGCCAAAGTTTTTGATCTTTCAGCTAAAAGGAATAAGATTAATGTTGATTTGGAGAAATTAAGAGAACAACTATATTCTGGAAGTGCAAATAAAGAAGCTATATTTTCACAAATTGAAAAATTAAGTGTTGAATCAAGACAAATTCTTATAGAAATTGGCAAAGCTGGAATTAACAGACAGATTATTACAGATGAATATTTGCCTCTAATATTTAAGAGGGAAGAAATAGTTAAAAAATATCAAGCTGAAAGACAAGAGATATATGATACTCTTATTCCTGAAATTAAAAAAAATCAATATCCAGAAGGAATAGAAAATTATTTTATTTATGGTCAGAAAAAAGTTTGGTTGGGTGGACGAAACTTTGATACTAAAGTTGAAGAAGGTAATAATATATTTCCGGAGTTTGTTAAATTTAATGAAAAAGGAGTTACACGGACTGAGAAAAGTAGGTTAGAATTTCATCCTGATGGCGGGGAGATGGAAGTTGGAAAAAATTCTAGGGATGGTCAACCTTTGGCTCTCAATTTGAAAATGGAAGGTAAAGGAAAAATTAATAATGGTAAGTGGGAATTTTTAATTGATGGTAATGAAATTAAAGGAAGAACACTTTTTGATTATGCTCCAGAGGGAACTGGTCAAGGACAAACTAATTCTGTTTCTTCTGACATGAGATTTGAATACTTAACTTCTGAGGGTGAAAAGAAAACTTATGATTTAGATGTTGATAAAACATTTTTTACTTCATTGTCTGATGAAGAAAGACAAGAACTTCTTGAGGAAAATAAAGGTTTAACATTAAGATTTAATCAAATTAATTCAGCTATGGAGGAGCTTAAGGCTAATCCAGAAATTCAAAAAGTTGAAAGTAAACTTGATGAGATCAATGGAAAACTTCTTGGAACATTTGATATTGTTTCTGAAACACCTATTGCTGGTTTATATGAGGAATATAAGTATCAAGAAGGACAACTTGCAAGGGCTTTATTAACTCCTAATGATAATAAACAATTACAAGAAATAACTGTTAATGATATTAAAAGTAAGATGGAAAATATTAACCAGAATATTTTTGCTTTGATAAAAGAGAGAGATGAACTTGTAGAGGGAGAAGTTGCTAGTGCGTATTACCAGTTAAGAACTGAATCAAGTACATTAGGTAGTAAAATTGATGACAATACAAAAAGAATTGTTGTTGATTTAGGTCAACAAAAAACTGGTGCTTTTGGTCAAATTATAAGTTCTCAAGATGGTAATGCAAAATTATCTTATCAAGAGTTTATTGAAGGTTTTCCTTTATTAAAAAATGATTACGTTTTAGAATTTACTGCTGAAGTTTATAAACCTAAAAAAGGAATTACAGTTGGTGAAGAAATATTAAAGGTTCCTATCATTAAGAGTTCTAATGCTGATTCTTTAGATTTAGACATCTTAAATCGTGCTCAAGAATGTATTGATACTCAGTTCAGATTAGCTTATGAGTATGCTAAAGCAACAGGAAGAAATATTTGTTATAATAATGGTGAAACTTGTTTAAGTCAATTTGAAGGAAAAGAACAAAAATTTATTACGGGCTGGATGTCGGGAACTGGAACAAAAACTTATGTTAATGGTATTGGAAAGGAAATAAAAAATGTTGGTAGTTGGAGTAATGATATTCAAATAGTTAATGATTATGAGGACATACAGCCGGGAGATGTAATTTTGCGTTCTGGTCATGCAATTGGTATTAAAGAAGTAATTAGGATTCCTCCAGTTACAGGTAAAAAATATTTTAAAAAGTTTGCAGGTTCACAACCAGCATTAAGTGCTCATGTTTATGATGATTATGTTAGTGTTGATGAACTGAAAAGAGATAAAGATACGGGATTAAACACTGCTGTGTTTCGTTGGAGGTTTCTGGGTGATGAAATAATTCCTCCAGTAAGTCAGCCTGTACCCCAACTAGACCCAATATCTGGGCCCTCAACAGTACCAAGTTTAGAAACATCTGGTGTGGATTTACCGGAATTAGAATTGCCAGATGGTGGTATAGTAATTCCAGGTGATCAAGCTATTTCTGATTTACCTAGCGGAAAATTTGAAGTTGATACAATAGCGGGTGATTTCTCAGAATCAGTAGGAGAAGAATCCGCAATATTAGACTTACCTAAATCTCCTGAATCACAAAGTAAAGACGTAGCAGCTGTACCAAAAGATGCTTCAATTCAGGATATTAAACCAACTCCACAATTAGACCCAATATCTGTACCTACCACGGTACCAAGTTTAGAAACATCTGATGTGGATTTACCGGAATTAGAATTGCCAGATGGTGGTATAGAAATTCCAGTTGGTGATCAAGCTGATTCATCTAGCGAGATATTTGAAGTTGACACAAAAGCAGGTGATTTCTCAGAATCACTAGGGGAAGAACAAGCAGAATTAGATTTACCAGATATTTCTGATACACAACGTAAAGAAGTAGCGGCCGTACCAAAAGATGCTTCAACAGTTCAGGAAAGTAAACCAACCCCACAATTAGATCCTGTCATGGCTCCAACAGTGCCTGAGATTGCGGTTTCAGAACCAATTTCTCCAGATGAAATAAAATTACCTGAACCGGAAATAAAAACTGTCGAGCCAACTATTAAGCCACCTACTTCATATTGGCAGCAAATCCTTGATGAAAGTGCTGATACTACTTCGGCAATTAATGAAGAAATGGTTAATACAGATTTAGTTAATTCGGAACTTACTGCTCCATCAGATTTGGTAGAAATAGTTATTCCAAAAACAAAAGAATATACCGGGAGAGAATTATTTGATAATCCTCGTTGTCCAGAATGTACTTATTGGATTGATCCTGAAACTGGAAAATTTAGGGCATCACAATTAAGTGAAATTGTAACTTATGAAGAAGAAGATTATAAATTATATCGTGAATTTAAATTATCTAAAAAACAAATTAAAGATTTAGAAAAAGCAAAAGAAAAAGGAAAATTTAGTTAACGTTCTCTTGGTTCTATTACTAAATTATGGTTAGTATCCATTTTATTGAAAGTCTTTTGAATTTGATTATATAAATTACTAAATGGTGTACATCTAAATGCGTGACCCATATAATCTACGTGTCCGCCTTCTGGTTTTTGATAAACTAATTGATCAATATCTTCATCGTTCATATGGAGTTCATGTTTAGCAAAAGATTTTATTAAATCTCCGTCTTTATCAGATAAAATATATCTTTTCATTCCTGGAGCAAGTTCAACAAGTACTAGTTCTCTTCCTTCAGGACCTTGGTTAAGATCTTTTCTAAATTTTCTGACACAGTTTGGTATTTTTAATATATCTTCTAATATAGATCTTTCTTCGGTGCTTTGTGGTTCTTTAGGTTTTTCTTTAGCATAACCAGCGTCTACAGCTCCGAACATTAATGTTGAGTATAAACTAGTAGCAAGAGCAATTTTATTTAATTTATTTATCATTTTTTATATTCCTCACAATTATTTTTATTTTTTCCAACGAAGTACTTCTTCGGGAATGCCATAAGCTTCACAGACCGTATCAATTTTAGGTTCTTCAAATAAAGTATGTAATACTAAATCATCACAATCAAATATTTTGTTGCCATTATCTTTGTATAGCACAGCAATGTGTCTTGGATATAAAATTACATCACCCTCATTAACTTGTGAATAAGTAATTTCTTTTCTTTTCTGATTTAAAAAATGACCGTTGTCTGTCATCCCATCAATTGTTGCAACGTTTTTTGTATACTTTTTATCTTTAAGGCCATAGGACCAAGTATATGGTAACTTACTTCCTGCTCGTCTCCATCCATATAAGGCAAAGTCTGCACAGTCTGAACCAACTTGGCCATCAATTTGTTTAGTTCTACTACCCCAAATGTAAGGCGTGTTAAACAGTTCAAAAACATAATCTACCCAACTGCCAGTGTTTGGACGAAATGATACACGGACAAGTTTATCGCTTATACCACCTTTACGATTTTTATTTTTACCTGGTGTTGATAAAGTTTTATTGTCAGTAGCTAATTTTACTTTATAACGCATAACTCCCACACCAGTTTTTTCTTCAGGAAATTGATCCATTAGGTATGTTGGATGAACGTCTGCAATGGTTGTCCACCCTTGATCAAATTTAGTTTCTTCATATTTAATTCTATTTCCTGAATTAACGTATGAATAACTTTCTTTTATTGGTTCAACTTTAAACCATTCAATATCAATTTCTTTTGTTTTTGGCCAGGGTTTGATTTGTTTAGGGTTTATTTTTTTACCATTAATTTTGATATTTTTTGCGTTTGAAAAATAAATTGATTTATTGTTTTCTTTTGCTTTTAATACAGCATGTAAATTTACTTTGTCATCAATAGTAACTTTTTTAGGCTTTTGGTCAGCTTGTTGAGAACCTTCAATCTCAGTTACAATATATAACTCTGATGGTTCAATTTCGGCAGTTTCATTTTGAACAACTTCATGATTAGTTTTAATAAGATCATTTATATTATGGCTTTGATGAGGTGTGCCCATCAATGATGCGGCTAAAAAACCATGTGTAATCAGTGAAATAAGTCTCATATTGGTGTATAATAGGCTTGTGTTTATAAATCTTATGGGAATTACTACTGGGGGATGATGATGGATTTATATTTTGAGAACTATTAAATTTTATCCAGATAATTGTGTTATTTATATAATTAAATATGTTGATCTCTTTTCATATTGTTAAAGAAATATTGTTTAATAAGATGTTTAATAAATAAAAATAAATTATTCTTCTTCTTCACTTTCTATGAAAGAACTTAATGTGTGACAACTCATTGCTGCTTTGTAAGAAATTTTTGACATATTGAAAACACCCACCCCTCTTTTTTATAAACATCTACCTAGCTTCTTTGGAAATAGAATCGGTTTATAAAGAATGTTGAAGTGGAAAATATATACTCCAAGCTGATACCATTTTGGAAGTGAAAAACAGTTTTACTACTGATGACGAATTTGTCTCAGTGCTACTAAATAGAGAATTTGGTTGTTGGCTGAAATTGATAATCTCTTGAATTTACTATTGGGCAGGAGTGTTATCACCAAAAGATTTATAAGTAGTAGTAATTACTACGCGGTAGTATGAAACGAAAGCTTAGTGTTAGTGTTGAAGAAAAGACTGTGAATGAGATTGAAAATCTTATTGAGTCAGGAAAATTTCGTAATAAGAGTCACGTTATAGAATTTGCTGTTAATAGTTTCATTGACAATTCAGAGAAAGGAGTGAAAAAAAATGGAAGATAAATATAAATTAGGCTTACAAAAGAACATTGATGTTATTGGAAAATATTTCTTTATAGATCCAGAAACTAAAAGAATCGGTGGGGATATAGAAGTTCCACATTGGAATACTACTCTATTAGCTTTATCATATATCATGGATCAGAATCCTTTATTAGTTGGTGAACCCGGATTCGCTAAAACTACTGCTGCTAAAGTTGTTAGTTCAGTAATGAGTGGATTTCCATTCGATTTATATGAAGCGGCCCAGATTCAAGGTCATCCCGATCAAACTTATGAAACTATGATTGCTAGACCTGATTTTTCTAAATTGTCTAAAGAAGAATCAGTTATTTGGTTATTAAGTGCTTATTTACCGGTAAGAATAATTGACGAGATTAATCGTTTACCTGGAGGTAATCAGGACGAACTTTTAAACGCTTTAGAAACTGGTAGATTTAATTATTTAAATTCAACTTTTTATTCAGGGAAAACACCGTTTATTTCTACTGCAAACCATCCAGATGATGGTAATCATATTATGATTCCACCTTTAAGAGATAGGTTTGGTGCACACATAGAAATTGGATATATTGGGGCACTTTACGATGATGATATTGAAAACGCTCGGGATAATATTAGAGATGA
Organism: Candidatus Woesearchaeota archaeon; assembly: GCA_018670095.1. Classification (GTDB taxonomy): domain Archaea; phylum Nanobdellota; class Nanobdellia; order Woesearchaeales; family GW2011-AR9; genus JABJOX01. Next base: position 14,054 of record JABHRR010000029.1, on the reverse strand, counting down.
ATTATGGGATACTTCTTTGACTGAAAGGATTATGGGAATTGTTAATAATCAATCAATTGAGATTAAAGAAAAATTTGAAAAAATAGAAGAGGCAAAATTGTCTTATGTCCAGAAATTAGAGACTGGAGAAGTTGGAACTACTGTTTTTGATAATGATTTGAAGAGAGAAGTTATGGCTCGGATAAGAGATATTCCATTGAGTACAGAAGCAAAGGTTTTAACTCAGATGATTAATAGTGAGTTGAACAGTACACCCACTTTTGGTCGAAAGAGAAGCAATGATCCAGTTGATACATCTAACCATGCTCAATCTTTGGCGAGTACTTCTGTTGAGAACGGATGTTCTCCAAGAGCAATAAGAGCTATGAAAGATTATGCAAAAGCTTTAGCATATTTAACTGGTGCAAGTGAAGTTGGTAAAGAGTTTATTGAAGCTATGGCTCCGCATGTTTTAGGTCATCGGGTTGAATTCACGCCAGACTTTAAAGGTGACTGGGAAGAAAAAAATAGAGAAGGTTTATTTGGAGAACCTAAAGAAATGCATTTTTCAAGAGCTTTGGTTAAAAAAATAGAATCAAATTATGCCAGTGTAAAACAGGATATTGATTTGTTAGTTGTAGCTTTGAAAAATGATGGTAGTTTAACAGAAGATCAAAAAGCAAGAGCTAATGATTTGTTAACGGCTACTAAGATTGATCACCCTCTCGTAAAAGAATATGTTCACAGATTTAGAGAGATTAGACCTCAAGGATTTTGAGGATTATAATTATGACCCACAACCATTTGAAGAAAGGACCTAGTCTGGAGACTATGCTAGAAGGACATACTGCTCATGTAGATAGTTCTAGGGCCGTTGAAGTTGTTGGAGGGAATAAGTTTAAAGTTTTATTTGATCAGTATCAAGAGTTTCTGGAGATAGATTTTAATTCTACCGGGTTTAATTATCAAGCAAGATATATTACTTTTGCTCAAGTTAAAACTGTTTTAAGTCCTAAAGAAATTAATGCTTTTTTGAAAACAACTATAATTAATGAAGATCATTCTTACTATTGTAGAAATACTTCTTTGTTTCTGAGTGGATTAATACAGGCGTCTTTTAATGATGGTAATGAATTTTTTGATTTGAATGTTCAAGGATTAAAACCTTTAGAAGGGGTTGGAGCATTTTTATGTAGAACTAGAGAACACCCTTATTCTGTTAGAGTAAAAGGAAATGTAGCTGGTTATTTTGGTATAAATTCGGGTGGTGTTAAGTTTTATTTGGATGGTGATACAGATAAGTTTTGTGGTTCCTTGGCTTGTAATTCTAAATTTTATATTAGTGGAAATGTTTCTCGCGTGGCTGGTTTTGGTTCATCTGATTGTCTGTTTGATTTGCGTGGTAAAGTTGATGGACTTCATCTTACTAATGCAAAAGGTTCTACTGTTTTAATTTCAGACCCAGAATCGTTTAAAAGAATTAGTGAATATCATACAAAAACTCCTCATGTTGAAGCTCTTGAATATAACGGGGTTTATTTTGTTCATCCTGATAATACTAAAGAACTTTTGGTGGTTGAAAAATGAATACCGCACTGAAGAAGAAGTCATTGGAAGAATCTCTTAATGGTCACACTGGCGGTACTATTGAAAGTGAGAGATTAGTAGAAGTTGTTGGGGAAAATGAATTAAGGGATATTCTTGATCAGTATAAAGAATTTCTTGATAAGAATTTGATTTTTAATTATCAAGGTAGTGCTTTTGATGCTGAGGATGTAAGTTATGCTTTTGATTTAGTTAAACGGACTTTAACCCCTGAAGAAATTAATAATTTTTTACAATTAACTGCTATCTGTGATGATCATCCTCTTTATTGGTCAAATACTTCTTTATTTTTAAGTGGATTAATTCAGGAGTCTTATAATGATGGTAATTCGTCTTTTGATTTGAATGTTCAGAATTTTAATTCTTTGTGGGCCATAGGGGCTTTTTTGGACGGATCTCAAGAACAACCTTTATCTATAAAAGTTAATGGTAATATAGACAGCTATTTAGGTGTTAGTTCTAAAGATGTTAAGTTTTATTTAAATGGAAATACTACTCTCTTTTGTGGTTCTTGTAGTCAAAATTCTGAATTTTATATTGAGGGAGATGTTTCTGGGGTTGGTTTTGGTTCTCGTGACAGTTTATTTGATTTGCGAGGTAAAGTTAAAGATATTTATCTTGCTAATGCGAAAGGATCTACTTTTTTAATTTCAGATAGAGACTTGTTTGAAAGAACTAGAGAGAAATATGCTGGAGTAGTGCGTGCTGAAGCACTTGAACGTAATGAAATTTATTTTGTTCATCCAGATGGACATAAAGAACTTTTGGTGATTGAAAAATGAATACAGCTTTGAAGAAGAAGTCATTGGAAGATTCGCTTAGTGGTCACACTAGTGGTGTTATTGAAAGTGAGAGTAGAGTTGAAACTGTTGGAGATGGTAAGTTTGGTGGTGTTCTTGATCAGTATAGAGAATTTCTTGATAGAAATTTTATTACAGATGGTGATCTTGATGTAAATGCTTGGGTTAGAATTAGAGATCAAATTAAGACTGTTTTAAGTCCTGCCGAGATTAATACTTTTTTACAATCAACTATTACTAATGAAGACCATTCTTATTATTTGTTAAATACTTCTATATTTTTGAGTGGGTTAATACAAACATCTTATAATGATGGCAATTCATTATTTGATTTGAATGTTCAGAATCTAAGACTTTTATCAGCGATGGGTGCTTTTTTAGATGGATCTCAAGAACAACCTTTATCTATCAGAGTTAAAGGAAATGTTGGAACCCACTTAGGTGTTAATTCAAATGATGTTAAATTTTATTTAGATGGTGATACAGGTTTTTATTGTGGGGATCGTGCTAATAATTCTGAATTTTATGTTAGTGGAGATGTTGGTGTGATGACTGGTTTTTGTTCATCTAATTGTTTATTTGATTTAAAAAGTAGGGTTGAAAACATTAATCTTGTTAATGCGAAAGGATCTACTGCTTTAATTTCAGATAGAGAATCGTTTGAAATTATTAGAAAGAAATATACTGCAATATATGCTGAAGCTCTTAAGTATAATGAAATTTATTTTGTTCATCCAGATGGTAAAAAAGAATTATTGGTGGTTGAGAAATGAAAGCAGCAATAAAGAAAGGTAAGTCATTGGAAGATTCTCTTAGTGGTCACACTGCTCAGGTTATTGAAAGTGAGAGTAAAGTTGAAACTGTTGGTGAGAATGTTCTTGTTGAAGTTGTTCAGAACTTTGAAAAGTTTTTAGAAAAAGATATTCCTGAAGATGAAACTTTTGAATTAGATAAAAAACCATTTCTAGGAATCCCTTATGTTTTAAGTAATCATGAACTAAATGCTTTTTTACGGGCAACTTTACATTTAAAAGAGGATGAGAATTATAAAAGAAATATGGGATATTTTATCAGTAAGTTGGTTGATAATGCATTTATTGCAGGACATAATAATTACCGGATAGATCTTGTTGATTTACCCCCTTTAGATGAAGTTTGTTTAGAATTAAGAGATAGAGACCTTGGTTATCCTTTAGTTGTTAATGTGGTAGGAAATGTTGGTTCTGATTTTGCTTGGGGCGCTGAGAAGTGTAGAATTAATTTTGAAGGAAATGCTAATCACTATTTTTGTGCTAATGTTAAAGATTCAGAAATATATGCTCGAGGAAATATTGGTTCTAGCGCATTTGTAGAAATGGAACGTTCAATTGTTAGGATTGAAGGAGATTTCCAAGCTTTTGGATATAGCATGAGTGGTAATGTATTCAAAACTGCTGATGAAGATTTGTTAAAGAAATTATTGATTCCAAGATATGGAATAAAACTTGGAACAAATAATAAAGTAGTTTTTATCAAATCTGATGGAACAGAAGAATTGGTGAGGGATTACTCATGAAAAAAATAAAATTGAAGAAAGGTAAAAGTTTAGAAGAATCTCTTAGTGGTCACACTGCTCAAGTTGAAGATAAGAAAGGAGTAGAAGTTGCTGGAGATAGTAAAGTAGGATTACATCTAAAAGTATTTGAAAGTTTTTTGGATGAAGGTCTAGGTTCAATTGTAAGAGCTAGGTATGAAAAACTTAAAGGTCTGTTAGGAATTCTTACGCCTGGAGAAGCTGAAATATTATTACAGGCATCTTTAGCATATGTAAATGAAAAAGATCCTGACAATATTTTTGGTGAATTTTTTAGGAGGGTTATTCAGACCAGTTATGGGGCGGGACATAATGATTTTGAATTTGATTTAAGTTTGTTTGGAAAAGATGATGCAACACCTATTTTTGCTTTAGAAGGTAAAGAACATCCGGGTCCTAAATTAAAAATTAAAATTAAAAGCTATGCTTTGCCTAAAGATATTTTTATTGCTAGTAGTTATGTTGAAGCTATTGTTGAAGGGGATGTTGGAAAAAACTTTGCATACCTTTTTAAGGTTTCTAATGCCCATATAAAAGGAAAAGCATCATACGGTCTTGGACATACAGCTGTAAGTTCTAAGTTTTTTGTTGAAGGAGATGTAGATCATAATTGTGGATATAAATCTTCAGATTGTTATTTTGATTTAAGAGGAAAAGTAAATGGTTTTTGTCTTGCTAATAAATCTGACCATTCGACTTTTAGAATTGAAGATCTTTCTAGAGATTATAAAATAGGAAAAGAATCTCGAATTTGTAAATTTATATCTCCTAATGAAGAAGTTATAAAATCATTTTATGATAGAGTCCCTAGGGGTCAGGAGAATAGAATCTTTAGAGAATTAGAAGACGGCAAATTACAGGAGGTTACAAGATGAATGAATTAGCATTGAAGAAGAAGTCGTTGGAAGAATCTCTTAGTAGTCACACTAGTGGTGTTATTGAAAGTGAAAGAAGAGTTGAAGTTGTTGGTGAGAATGTTCTTGTTGAAGTTCTTGAGAATTTTGAAAAGTTTTTAGAAAGAGATATTCCTGAAGATGTGCCTTTTGAATTAGATGAAAAATACTTTCAAGGAATCCCTTATGTTTTAAGTAATCATGAACTAAATGCTTTTTTACAGGCAACTCCGCATTTAAAAGATAATGAGGATTATAAAAGATATCTGGGATATTTTATCAGTAAGTTAGTTGATAATGCGTTTATTGCAGGACATAATAATTACCAGATAGATCTTGTTGACTTACCTCCTTTAGATGAAGTTTGTTTAGAATTAAGAGATAGAGACCTTGGTTATCCTTTAGTTGTTAATGTAGTAGGAAATGTTGGTTCTGATTTTGCTTGGGGTGCTGAGAAGTGTAGAATTAATTTTGAAGGAAATGCTAATCACTATTTTTGTGCTAATGTTAAAGATTCAGAGATATATGCTCGAGGAAATATGGGTTCTGACGCATTTGAGGAAATATCAGGTTCAATCGTTAGGATTGAAGGAGATTTCCAAAATCTTGGATATAACATTGATGGCAGTATATTCAAAACTGCTGATGAATATCTGTTGAAGAAATTACTGGACAGCAAATCTGGGATAAAACTTGGATCAGATAATAAAGTTATTTTTATCAAACCAGATGGAACAGAAGAACTGGTGAGGGATTACTCATGAAAAAAATAAAATTGAAGAAGAAGTCATTAGAAGATTCTCTTAGTGGTCACACTACTCAGGTTGAAGAAAGAAAAGTAATAGAAGTTGTTGGAAATAATAAAGTCACTGAATATTTGAGAGTAGCTGAAGAATACTTTGATTATTTTAAACGTGGTTTTAAAGTTTCATTAATAGCTTTTCAACTAAGAGAAACAGTTGGAGCACTTACTTCTGAAGAAGCTGCATTATTTTTAGATGCATCTAAAGTTTTTATGGATGAAAGAAATTATGCAGAAATATTTAGTGGTTTTTTCAAAGAAGTTATTCATGGAAGCAGAGATGCAGGTTATAGGGAGTTTGAATTTGATTTGCAGGGTTTTGGACAACATAATCCTTTCGGAAACATATGGGGCAACGTAAATAATGATGAATCAGAAAGAACAAAAATTACATTTAGGAATGTAAGTAATAGTATTAACCTTTTGAGGGGGTGCCATTATCTCGATGTTGTTGTTAAAGGAGATGTAGGTTATGGTTTTGGTTTTGGGGCAAAAAATAGTTTACACCACATAGAAGGTAATGCTGAAGGTGCAATGGGCAATAGTTCTAGTCAATCTAAATTTATTGTAGATGGAAATATAGATTACAGTTTCGGATATAATTCTTCACAATCTTATTTTGACTTGAGAGGAAATGTAAGTAGTCATTATCTTGCTAAACAAGCTAAAGATTCAACTTTTAGAATTGGTGGAGATCTAGTGGGTGATTATTGGGTTGGAGATTTTAATGCACAAAATTGTAAATTTATATCTCCTAATGAGAATGTTATAGAGTATTTATTAAATCATCTTTTTTTTGGACATGGACATAAAATATACAGAGAATTAGAAGATGGAAAATTACAGGAGGTTTCAAAATGACTGAAATAACATGGGAAGAATTAGCTAAAGTAATTGCACCTCGAGTATTACACGAGTTTTACAATCCTTTAGTATATCCACATATTAAATTAGAAGATAAAATTGAAGGAATAGGTACTGCCTACTTTGATTTCAAAACAAACGAAACTCATGTTTCTAAAGAATTTTTAGATCAACTAGTTGAACATGGAGAAATGGATCCAGAAACTGCTTTGGCAGGAATTTATAAACACGAAGTTGGCCATTACGTTCACTATCCAAGAGAATGTGCAGAACTAATGTTTTTAGGACATTTAGCTGAATCTTCATTCGGGGAATATGCTAAAGATGTATTAGCATACTGGGTAGATTTGAAAGATAACTTACCACAGATATTAAAAGAAAAAACTGGAAAGGACGTTAGAGAATTGTATAAAGGGTTCAACCTATTAATTGAAAAGGAAGAAGATTTTACAGAAAAACAAAAAGAAGTACTTAGACAACATTCAAAAGATCCTGAGCAAGTTATGGAAGATTTGAAAAGGTATTCTATTGACAGATTATTAATTTCATATTATCAAGAACAAACAAAAGAAGACTTAGGAGTTCATGTAGATGACGAATATTTCCAAGAAAAATTGTCTCAACTAATGACTTTAGATTTTGGTGATGAAAGTGCTAATTTACAGAACTTCATTTTGTTTGGTAATTATATCATGGACGTCTTAGAGAAACGTAAAAATATTTTACCTAAATCTATGCAAAATGGTGGAGGCGGTAGTGGTAGTGGTCAAGGTGAGGGCACTGTTATGGGTAGACCAATTAATATCGGAGATTTTACTGATGAACAAATAGAAGACGGATTAGATTCAATTATTCGAGGGAAGAATAAAGGTCGATATGAACGAGTTAAAGAATATGTTGAAAGACAGACTGGAAAAAATTTTGATCGTACTCCACCTAAAAGTAAAGGTAAAGGTATTGGTTTAGGAAGTTCTGATTTAAAAAATAATGATGATCAGATTGGATATTATGAAAGGTTAGCTGCAACATATGGTATGTTTATTCATAAAAAACCAATTGTTGTTGACTCTACTGATTCTTTCCCTGAAGGTTCAGAAAGATTTAGGGTAGGTGATGCAATTAAAACTTTAGATCCATTTTCAACTGGTGGAAGAATATTACCTTCCATTACTAGAAGAAAGAAATTAAAACAGAGTCACAAAAGAGATAGGTTGTACAAAGTTCCAAATGCAAATGTTATCATTGATAGTTCTGGATCGATGGAAGATCCTCGTAATGGTTCAAATGCAGTGTTGGCAGGTTTTATTTTAGGGAGGAATTATCATAATAATGGTGCTAAGGTTGGTGCTGTTAATTTTTCAGTTGATACAGCTTTCTTAATGCCTACCAGAGAACTTAATGATTTTTATTCAATGATGTGTGCTTTTTGGAATGGAGGTACTGCTTTGAATATTCCTAAAATCAAAGAGTATATGGAACGAGTTGCTCATTCTGATGTAAGAGATATGCCAAGATATTTTACAACAGAACAAGAATATGAACATTTTTTAGGATCATTATCACCAGAAAAACAGAAGGAGTTTGTTGATAAGGACCTTGAACTGAATCTTCGCGGTAGAATTAAAGAGACTTATGAAAAAGTCGACAATTTCTTAATTACCGATGGGGGTATAGCTAACATTGACGAGGTTGTGGGTTATCTTAACAGTTTAGCTGACGTTACAAGGAATACAATTTTCCTTATCGACAACTCTTCTGATTACAAAATTTGGACGGAAGCAACTTTACCTAACACGCAGATTATCCCAGTTGACAAACCTACAGATTTGCGAGGTTTAGCAGTTGGTGCTGCCAGAAGAATTGTTCCTGATGATGATAAAATAGAGTCTACGTTTTATGGATAAAATGAATACAGCATTGAAGAAGAAGTCATTGGAAGAATCTCTTAGTGGTCACACTGCTCAGGTTATTGAAAGTGAGGGTAAAGTTGAAACCATTAAACCCGTTAGGGAATCTAATATAATGGATGCTTTTATGGTTCATGAAATGTTAGTAAACCTTTCATCAGGTTTCACACCATCATTTCGTAAAAATAAAAGCATGCGTGAAAAATTTGTTTGTGGAGAACATAAATTTACACCGTTACTTACTCCAATGGAGCTTTCTGCGTTTTCAACTTTAGTTGTGGCCCAGAATATTGATGAAGGAAAAAGATTTTATGAACTTGATTTGACTTTATCAAGGTTAGTTCAACATAGTTATAATTGTGGACATAATAATTTTAAGTTTGACTTCCTAGGAACATTTAAAGAACCTTTGGCTTTCTCATTTTTAAAAGGTCGAAAAGATAATCCTTTAGTTTTATCTGCTCAAGGGGATTTTTCAAAAGATTCATTTAGTTTCTTAGAAAATTCAATCCTTAACCTCAAAGGAAAATTTGAACATTCTACTGCTAAGAGTTCAAAGAATTGTGTTTTTTTCATTGAAGGAGATACTTGTGCTTATCTTGGATCTGGAGCAAAAGATTCAATTTTTCATTTGAAAAGTAATACTGGAATTAATTTAGGTAACGGTTCTTCTAATTCCTCATATTTTTTAGATGGTGATTTCGGAAATTATGTTGGTACAAGTGCTAAAAATAGTTTATTTGTGTTAAAAGGTAACGGGGGTTCTCTTGGACCACATGATGTAAACAACCCTTCTGTTAGTTGCCAATTTTATGTTGAAGGAGATATTCCTGGAGATGTTGGTCTTGGAGCAAAATCATCTCTTTATCATATTAAAGGAAATGTCGGAGGAAGTATGATGATTTGTGCTAAAGAAAGCACACTTTATCTTAATGGAGAATCTGAAAAAATCCCTTCTTTTATAGGAAACAATTCTACATTTATTACTCCAAATAAATCTTTACTTGAAAAATGTGTTAATTCTTCTGAAGCCTACAATTCTAAATGGAAATTAAGAAGTGGAAAAATTATTTTTCAAAATAGTAAAGGAGAGTTTGAACTCGTGAGGGATTATTCAGAATGAATACAGCATTGAAGAAGAAGTCATTGGAAGAGTCGCTTAGTGATCACACTAGTGGTACTATTGAAAGTGAGAATGGAGTGGAAGTTGTTGGTGATTCTATATTAACAAACATTTATCGAGGTTATACTAAATGGTTAGAAGAATGCAGTAGATTTGGTATCCCTCAGTATGTACTTTCTAAACTTATTGGCGAAGATATAATCACTTCAGAAGATATTACTAAAGTTCCATCTTTACTTCAAGCACATACTGATCATAAACATTTTAGAAGCAGTGGTAATTTTTTATCTGCTTTAATCCAAAGAAGTTATAATCATGGATTCAATAATTTTGAATTAGATTTAGAAGATATTTATGTTAATTTTGATAATAGAAAAAATGGTTTAGATTTTGTCGGTACGACTTTAAAAGGCACAAAAGATCATCCTTTATCAATAAATGTAGAAGGAATACGTGGTGGTTTTGGATATGCTAAAAATGTTAGAGCTATTATAAAAAGTTGTCTTGGTCAAAGTATTTCGATTATGGGTTCATTTTCAGAAGATTCTGTTTTTGAAATACATGGAGATAGTGGATACCAACTTGGTGATAATGCAAAAAGATGTCATTTTGAGATTTATGGGAATACTGGACAACAAATGGGTTTAATGTCTGAAAGGTGTACTTTTGTTTTACATGGAAAAATAGATACAGATTTTATACCGTATATTGGTCGCGAAGCAAAAGATAGTGTGTTTAAATTTTATGATGAAACTTCAGCACATATCGCTATAAAATCTTTAAATAAAGAAAAGCCCGATAATAATTCTCCTCGAGGGATTTCTGTTTATTTAGTTAAATCAAAAGGTAATGAGGAAAAGATATTCGAAATATAAAATGAAAACAGCACTGAAGAAGAAGTCATTGGAAGAGTCGCTTAGTGGTCACACTGCTCAGGTTGTTGAAGTGGTAAGAACTTTAGAGACTCCTGGAAATACTAACTTAAGTAAACAATTAAATTTTTTCCGAGAGAATTTAGGTGAATTACTTGTACAAACTGATGTTCAATATAAACATCGATCTAAAGCAGAAGAATTGGGTGTTCTCACTCCTGATGAAATTAAATTATTTTTCGAAGTTGCTTCACATTATCAAGATGATCCTGACTTTGACCCTTTATTTGCAGCACAACTTACTAGGTTATTGTATGATTCATTTAAAGAAGGACATAATGGATTTGAATTGTCTGGAGATTGTTTAACTAGGCCTATAAACGGAATGTTTTGGGGACTACAAAGTGTAACTGGGGAAGATAGGAGAATGTCTTTAAAATATAATGGTGATGGTCACGGATTTAATAGTCTTGAAAGGGTCGATGTTCATTTGTATGGAGATGTAGGCTCTAGCTTTGGTAGATTCTCTAAGAAATCTACATTTCATATTGAAGGTCATGCTGATTTTTATTTAGGGCATGGAACACAAAATTGTGAATTTGTTGTAGAAGGAAATGTTGCTCATTCTTGTGGTACAGATTCTATGTCTGGTAAGTATGTTTTAAAACAAACTGTAGGCCCTCGGATTGGACAAAATTCTCATAATTCTTCATATGAAATCCAGGGGGATTACTTAGTTAATAAAGAGCAGAGTGAGTATCAAAAAAGAATAATGGGAAATTGTGAGTTTTCAACATCATCTCGTAAATCATTAAAGGCTTTAATTAAAGATATACCTGCTTTTCTCGAAGGAAGTTTTAGTTTTATAAAAGAAGTGAGAGGGAGACCTTCAAAAAATAAGATTATTTATTTACATTCTGATGGAAGAGAAGAAATGGTGAAGGACTACTAAAATGAATACAGCATTGAAGAAGAAGTCATTGGAAGAGTCGCTTAGTGGACACACTGCTCAAGTAGTTGAAAGTGAGAGTGGAATTAAGACTGTTGGTGAGAATGTTCTTGTTGAAGTTCTTGAGAATTTTGAAAAGTTTTTAGAAGGGGATATTCCTGTAGGTGAGCGTCTTGAATTAGATGAAGCTTACTTTCAAGGAATCCCTTATGTTTTAAGTAATCATGAACTAAATGCTTTTTTACAGGCAACTCCACATTTAAAAGATAATGAGAATTATTACAGCTATCTGGGATGTTTTATCAGCAAGTTGGTTGATAATGCGTTTATTGCTGGACATAATAATTACCAGATAGATCTTGTTGACTTACCTCCTTTAAATGAAGTTTGTTTAGAATTAAGAGATAGAGATCTTGGTTATCCTTTAGTTGTTAATGTTGTAGGAAATGTTGATTCTAATTTTGCTTGGGGTTCTGAGAAGTGTAGAATTAATTTTGAAGGAAATGCTGATTCTTTTTTTGGAGCTTGTGTTAAAGATTCAGAAATATATGTTCGAGGAAATATTGGTTTTTACGCATTTGATAATCTGACGGATTCAACTGTTAGGATTGAAGGGGATTTTCAATCTTTTGGATATAATATGAGTGATAACATATTCAAAACTGCTGATGAAGATTTGTTAAAGAAATTACTGGACCGGGAAAATGGAGTCAAACCTAGATCATATAATAAAGTAGTTTTTATCAATCCAGATGGAAGAGAAGAAGTTGTGAGGGATTATTCATGAAATCAACATTAAAGAAGAAGTCATTGGAAGATTCTCTTAGTGATCACACTGCTCAGGTTATTGAAAGTGAAAGTAGAGTAGAAGTTGTTGGTGAAGGTGAATTTAAAGAACTATTAAGAAAAGGTGAGCGGTTCTTAAAAACAAAGCTTCCTTCTGTTATAAATGATGATGATTTCAATGAAAAACATGCAATTGCTACTTGGAAAATAACAGAAACTTTAACTCCAAAAAACATAAATAAATTTTTACAATTATGTGTTTGTTATGAAAATATGGATTTATACAATCCAAATACTGGATTTTTAATTAGTAGGCTTATTAGAAATAGCTATCACAAAGGACACAGAACATTTAATTTTGATATTAGCGGTTTAAATCCAATTGATCAATTTGGATCTTTTCTGAAAGGAAAGGAAAGAAAACAAATTAAAGTAAATGTTGTTGGTGATTTAGGTTACGAACCTTTTCAAGATGTTGAATACGGGGTTTTTTGTATCAATGGAAATGTAAGGGGCCTATGTGGAATGGGGGCTAAAAATTCTAAATTTATCATTAATGGTAATTCTGGTATTCAAATAGGACATGATTCAGAAAGGTGCACCTTTGTTTTAAATGGAGAAGATCATTCTAGATCTTATTCTAATCACCTGCTTTCGAATACATTCAAAACTCCGAATAAAAAAACATTAAACATTTTATTAGATGAAGTTTGTAGTGGAAATAGAATCGTATATATTCATTCTAATGGTAAAGAAGAAGTAGTGAGGAGCTATTCAAAATGAATCCAGCACTGAAGAAGCGATCATTGGAAGAGTCGCTTAGTGGTCACACTGCTCAAGGTATAGAAAGTGAAAGTGGTGTAGAAGTTGTTGGTGAGAATAAGTTTAAATCATTACTTAATCAATATGGTGAATTTTTAGATAAAGCTGATGGAGCAAATTTAAATTATTGGTATGTTAATCGAATTGAAAAATATAATTCATCTTTACTTAGGACTCAAGAATTATTGAATCCGAAAGAGATAAATAGATTTTTACAAATGACAGCTATTTATGAAGACCATCCTGGATATACTAAAAATACTGGATTTTTTATCAGTAGACTAATGTTATTAGGTTTACATGATTCTAAACAACAGGAATTTAATTTTGATGTGCAAAACTTAAAACCAATATCTGGGCTTCCCATGCTTCTTAGAAGTATCGATGCAAATAAATCTTTAAAAGTAAATATTTATGGGAATATAGGTAATTGTGTGGGAAACAATTCACAACATACCGTTTTTGATATTCATGGTGATTGTGGTTATGATACAGGAAATGATTCAAAACATTGTCAATATATCTTCAGAGGAAAGATTGGTTCACATGTTGGTATTGGATCTAAAGATTGTACTTTTACTTTTTTAGGACAGAAAAAAGGTGAAGTACATATACCAGAATCAACTGTAGGTGCTACTTATAAATTTGATAATAGAGATTTAGCTAATGTAACTTTTAGTCGTATTGATTCTTCAAGTAAGGTGGTTTATATTCATCCTAATGGAAGTGAAGAAGTTTTTGAAGAATGGTGAAATAATAGAAGTAACGAATCGATTTTCTAAGAACAGGCCGTAATCTTTTTAAAGAAGAGTAGATTTTGCTTGATTACGGCCCCGTGGCTTAGCTTGGTAGAGCGCACGTTCCATTATTGGATGCGAAACTGATATATCAAGTATGGTCTAGACATCGTGAAGTCCCGAGTTCAAATCTCGGCGGGGCCACTTTTATTATGGGATATATAGGTTAAGGGTGTTTTTTACGCCTTTCCAATATATACTTTCGAGTGACCATAATTAAAATGCCCTTTTTTTCTTTATAAAACCCTAAAATCCTTAGAAGTATTTAAAAAAAAGTAGTCT
>JABHRR010000028.1 GCA_018670095.1 Candidatus Woesearchaeota archaeon | reverse complement strand
TTCTCTTTTATCATTATATTTAACTAATTGAATGTCTTTCTGAAAATCAATAAGGTTAATTCTTTCACCAGCAGAAACATATTTTGATAATGATCTTCCCAGAAAAACAATTTTTCGATTTAATTTTTTACCCAATTCAATAATACTTTTTAATCTGGCTAAATGTGAAGAAAACGTGGTTACAATCATTCCTTTACCATCAGTATAAACCCCTAGCATGACATCTTTTAACATTTCTTTTGCTACGGATTCAGAAGGTGTTTTTCTATGTTCGTGAGCATATAAAGATTCAACAATTAGTAAAGTTACTCCTTCCTCACCAACTTCTTTTAATCTTGCAAAATTTGGTTTTTTACCTAAAGTTGGTTGACGATCAAACTTATAATCGTTAGCATAAACAATTTTTCCGTACGGGGTATGAAGAACAATCATTGATGCTTGCGGAATTGAATGAGTAATATTAACTAATTCTACTGAAACTTTATTTGATAATTTGTAAATAGAATTTAAATTTAAAGCAATTAAATCGTTAGGTATTTTTATTTTTTCATCTTTAAAAATACTTTTTAAAATTTCTGCAGTGTAAGGTGTACAAATTACTGGCGCTTTAGGAAATATTCCTGCTGCGAAAGGAATTGCCCCAATATGGTCTAAATGACCGTGACTAGGAACAATCGCAATAACTTTACTTTTCCATTCTTTGATTAAACTGTAATTAGGAACTGCTTTTACATTAAGTAATTCGTTATAATGCATTGCAGAAATATCTTCATCTTCAGTATGACGGATATAATTTTCCATGTGCAATCCCATGTCTAGAATAATCACTTCATCATCTATTTTAATCGCAGTAGAATTTCCTCCTGTTTCTGAATAACCACCGATTGTACATATTTCTATAGGCATATATTGAGAAAAGAGTTTGCTATTTAAAAAGGTTTACTTAAGTTCCTTTAATTCCTGCTCGAAAAAATGTTCATAGACAATAAAGAATTTCAATAATTTATCTAAGATATCCAATACTTCTTCTTCCCCTTCTTCTAACTTAATTTTTAGGGATTTTACTTGTGCTTTTTCTATTTCTACCTCAAAAATATGTTTTGCAGTCTTAAACTGATTTTTTAATATTGATAACTGTGAATGAAGTTCTTTTAGAAACTTTTGATTGATTTGTTCAACTTTTTTAATTTCATTTTTAACTTTTTTAGCATGTGTTACTACCCATTTCTTTCCAGACTTTTTAGCAGCTTCTAATTCTAAAAGAAAATGGATTGTTTGTTTATTGTCTTTTTCAAGAGTGGAATGTAAATTTCCAATATTTTCTTCTAAACTTTCAATAAATTCCATTAAATCTTCATCTAAGTAACCATACATCATTAAGAGATGCTGAATTACCATCTCTGCAGCTGCAATTTTATCTTCAAAAGAATGTGTGGCTTTAACAATTTTCTTTTCATGATCAATATGAAGAAATAAATCACTAGTTAGTTCATCTTCATCCATTCCTAATTCTTCATAATCAACTTCTTCTATTTCATCACTCATGTTGTTAAGAAAGAGATTGTTGTTTAAAAAGTCTACTATTTTATTGTAATAATTGAGCTAACCCATAAAAAGTTCCGATTGTTCCAATTACTATAGAATTTGATTGATAAGTTTGGTAACTCCATTTGAGATAAACCGCTTCTTTTTTTGTTTTCATACCTATTGCTAAGGGTTTACCTGCTTTACTATCTTGGTGTAATTGGTACAACCCATAAATCGGTAACCATTGTTTCCAATCTGGTTTTTCTAATTTTTTTTCTAAAGAGTCCATTTTATAATTTAATTAAAAAATATGTGGGTGGCAGGGATTTCGAAAAAGCTGCACTTTTTCTAATTCATTAAGCACAGCTTAATACTCGAACCTGCGTAAGCACTAAGCTAATGGATTTTGAGTCCATCCCGTTTGACCACTCCGGCACACCCACGTTAGAAATCTAAATAAAGATGTATTTTATAAAAGTTTCTTACAAATATTTATAAAGTAAAATTTCTTACTAACAGATATGAAAAAGAGGTTAGCGTTAATTTTGTTATTTACAATACTTTTACCTTTAGCCCTAGCAGAACTAGAAATTGAATTTACTTCTTTAGATCAGGAAGATTTTAATGGTTATTTATTAAACTTAAAGTTTGGTGATGCAGTTTATAAAGAGTTAATGGATGATGGAATTGTAATAGTCCCTACAGATCAAACGGGTAAATTCACTGCAACTTTAGACTCTTTAGACACGCCAGCAATAGACTATTTTGGAACAATAACCATTGATAAAGATAAAACGGAATTTTTAGTTTATCCAAGCGGATATTTGAAAGGAAAAATTTTAGATTTAGCCGGTAACCTTATTCCTGATGCTCAATTGAACTTTAATTGTTATTCAGAATTTTTGTTTACTCATCCTAAAAAAGTA
>JABHRR010000027.1 GCA_018670095.1 Candidatus Woesearchaeota archaeon | reverse complement strand
TTTCCTCACGACCATTGTCGCGTAACTTCCTTTTCCTAACGAGAATAAGACTTTAACTTTCTTTTTGTTAATGTTCAGTTCATCTTCTTCTGTAACCCCAATTTTCAAATCAGTTATATCAACGAATGCGTTTCTCAAATCTCCTTCCATACTTAATTCAGGGATTTGTTTAATCACAAAATCTGAATGTTTTAGATTCTCTTTTTTCATAATTTGATTGATAATTTCTTTAGTTTCTTCTGTAACTAAAGTATCGTTGAATCCGATTAAAGGAATCTTAAGATCTAACTTTTTGTCTGTGAAAATGAAATTACTTAAACTATAAGCGACTTCTGTTACAATTTTTGAATTTTTCTTTAAATATTCAGCAAGTGTTTCATTCCACAGATAACTCTGATAGGCATGCACATACATCATTAACAATCTTTTAGGTAATTTCTTCATTGCCCCAATAAAATCGTTATGGTGTTTCTCTAGATGTTCATCTGCCCGAGAATGGTCCATCAATTTAACGGCGTCTTTGAATTCTTTCCTAACTAGATGTCTGCCAATATCAACGTTATGAACAGAAAATCTTTGTTCATCAAAATAGTTAGCCACGAAATTAGTTTTGTTTATTGTAAATTCTTCTAAATCTCGAATCACAATTTCAAAACTGTTTCCCTCTAGATCTCCTAATGAAATTGGTTTGTTACCAGAACCTAAAACATTTAATTCACAATGATCAATGTTTATCTTTTTTATTTTATCTTCATTAACTTTGAATATAGAGATTAATTGGGTTGTAATTGCATTCTTGTCTTTACTTCCCGCGAAACCAACATCTTTATCTTTAATATTAAGTTGTTTAGCAATCTCTCGAACACAATCTAATGTATTACGATTTGTTTTCTTCAGATTAAGATAAATAAATTTACCTTGACCGAGGATTTTAACATTACTCATCTCAGTTACAACGAAATCTTCAGGAATTTGTTTAAGGATGTACATAATATCTTCATTTACAACAAACATTATAAAATTTACTTTTTTGGGAGATTAATTATTATTTACTTGCCAGTAACGAAATATTTATAAATAAGCCTATATTTTGGATAATTAATGAAAACTAAATCCTATTTCGTTCAACCTACACTTGGACAAATCAAAAGATGTACGAATGTTAGAGAAGCATCTTCTGACTTAGTAAATCAAATATTAAACTTACAATCAGATGATGCGTTAATCATTAAAAGAAGATTAATTCCAGAAGAACATGAAAATTCTAGAAAATTTATGAAACATGCAGCTGAAGTTAAAACAAAAAGATTTCGTTCGTTAGAAGAAGCAGTTAAAACAAGAAGAACTCCTGTACAACTTAGAGAAGAAGCATTTGATAATTTACGATCTCCAATCAAAGGGGGATATTCATTCAAACCTTTTGTAGGTAATGATAAAAGAACAAGAAGAATTTCTTTAGTTGAATGTTTAGAAGGAACAAAATTATATTGTTATGTTAATCCAGAAAATTTAGATTCAATAACCCCATCAATTACTGTTAAACCATACGATGATGCAGTTAGAGTTGAAAGAGAAGGAGCAGAAGTGATTGTAAAAGTTCCCTCAAGAATGAAAAAAGCTTCTCGTTATGAATTTAAAGTTAGTTCTGTTACTGTTGCTGATACAAAAAACAAATGGGGTACTGCATACAACATTTCCACTGACCATGATTGTCAAAGTAAAAGATTTAATATCAGGTATGCATGTGATTGGGATAAAGAGAGTTCAAAAGTATTTAATTTCTGTGCTCACGAAGTTGCTGCTTATTTAGCAATTGTTGATCATTATTGGACAGAAAAGAAAAATGTTATTCCTTTACAAATGAGCCAGTTTGCAATTCCTAGTAAAGAAACAGTTGATTATTACAATAAGTTATGTAAAAATTGTTTAATTCAGGAAGACGGAGAAAAAGCAAGAACCCTAAATCATGCTGAAAAAGAAATTCTGTTATGGGGACTGGTTAAGAAGTTTGGACATGATAATACTTTCTTTGCTAAAGATAAAGTTAGAGATTATAAATTTTAAAAACCAAACTCCATAAAAATTGTTTTTGTATTCTTACTATCGTTAAAGAAAATTTTACTTTTAGAATTTCTAAAGAAATTAAATGCTGCCCCCTCGTTCTCTTTTAATCTTTGATGATGTACTTTTTCTGCATTGAAAGTTTTACCTTTCTGTTCAACTCCCAGAATGAAACCTTTCTTGCCAAACCAAAGATGAAATTTATGTGGCGCTTTAAATTCAGAATGGTTTAAAACATTTGAACCGGCTTCGTTAAGAAAATAAGAAACTTCGTCATTTTCATTTTTATTGATCCAGTTTATTAAATCAAAATTAAGAGAAGGATAATACTGATTAATAATTTCTACTAATTCATGTTTTGCATCGGCATATTTTTCTATAATCTCACAGGAAGAATATGTATCACGTTCTTGTTCTTCTTTGTGTACTAGAATATGATGATAACCTTCTGCTTGAATGTTTTCTAATGCTTGTTGCAAGTTATGTTCGAAATGTAATGTCATTAATGATAAAAAAGAGAAATAATATAAAAAGTTATGTGAATCAAGGTCTGAATCGGTCCATAGTTCTCGGGAAAGCAATCGCATCTTTAATCGTTTCCAAACCACAAATCCATCTCACTATTCGTTCTACGCCCATTCCAAAACCAGCGTGAGGTACAGAACCATACTTTCTCGTATCAAGATAATATTTATAATTATCAACATCTTCGCCAGCAGCTTTTAAAGATGCTTTCAGTTCTTCAATATTTTCATCTCTGACACTACCACCAATAATTTCGCCCATCTTTTCCGGACCAAGTAAATCGAAGCACAAAGCAGTTTTTTTATCTTTTGGATCTCTTGGCTTATAGAAAGCCATTTCTTCTTTAGGATAGTTTGTAACGAAAGCAGGAACATCTTTGCCGTCCATGAATTTCTCTTCTTCCAAAGTCCTCAAATCTTTACCCCATTCAACTTTCATCTTTTTCTTTTTCAGATCTTCAAGAACTTTAGTATAAGTTACTCTTGGAAAAGGTTTCTTTACAACCGGTTCTAAAATTTTAGGATCTCTTTTCAGAATTTCTAATTCTAATTTATTCTTTTCCAGAACTTTTTTGAAACAAAGTTTTACCATTCCCTCAGCAAGGTCCATTAATTCAGGAAGTTCTACCCAGGCAACCTCCATTTCTGCATGCCAATACTCACACAAATGTCGAGAAGTATTACTTTTCTCTGCTCTGAAACTAGGGGAAATAGTATAAATTTTTTCTAATCCAAACATTGCTGCTTCTGCATACAACTGCCAAGTTTGACATAAGAAAGCAACGTCTTTATAATATTTAATTTCAAATAAAGTTGGCCCTTCCTCTGCACCGCCAGGAATAATAATTGGTGATTGGAATTCGTGATATTCTAAGTTTCTGAAATATTCGTGAATTGCACCGAAAACAGTACTTCTGATTTTCATGATAGCAACCATTTTTCTTGATCTCAACCAAAGATGTCTATTATCTAATAAGAATTCTTTTGAGAAATCTTTACCAATCGGGAAATTGTCAGATTCACCTACCACTTTATAATCAGTTACTTGAATTTCGTATCCTGTAGGAGCTCGTTCATCTTTCTTTAAATCTCCAGTTAATTCCATGGAAGCTTCTATTCTAACGCCGTCAATCTCGTCCCATCTTTTTTCAAAATTAGTTCGGTCTAAAACACATTGGATAATATTAGTAGAATCTCTTAAAGTAATGAATTTAATTTTATTGCTGCCTCTTTCACGGTAAACCCAGCCCCTAATGGAAACTTTGCCTTTACCTTTCTTAATTGCTTCTTGGATTGATAAGTATTTCATAATTTAAGGGATTATATTGGGTTTTATAAAGTTTTTCGTAAAGAAACATTTTTATATGCCTATGATTTGTTTAATCTTATGTCTAAAAAAGAGTTGAGGAAAGATTTACATAAAGCAGTTCAATATGTTGCTGCAGAATTCTCTTATTTCAAAGATTTAAGAAAAGATTTGGAACAATTAAAAAAAGATTGCGAGCAAGCTTTAAAGAAAAAAGAGCTCAAAGATATTAAAAAAGCGTTAAGAGATTTTAGGTATATATCTCGAGTTGCCAACAGAGAGTACAATCTTTGGGGGACTATGCAAAAAGAATTAAGAAAATTAATCGAAGAATCAAAAAATAAAACAACTTTCAAAAATAAATTCAAAAAATTATCTAATGGAAAAGCTACAGATTCAGAAGCAATTATTTTAATGAAGTTTAACAATAATTTAAGTATTCTAAATAATAAAAATACTTCTGTTGCCTCAAGATTTGAAGGGAGCATTAAAAAAGACCTATCAGAAATAAGAGCTATTATTCAAGCCAATAAAAATCCAAAAGAAGAATTAGAAAGATTATATTCCAAAATTAAAGATTTTATGGAATGGCTTTCCGCTATGGTTATTGACTATCAAAAAGCAGAGAAAATTGTTAATAAAATTCTTGACCGTCACTTGCCGGAATTAGATGTTAATATTAGAACAGCAAAATATCTGCCAAAGTTAGATTACACTCACAAATGGAAAAATTATAAAGCAAGGATAATTATTCGATTTGATGGTTATAATCCTCATGAAACGCAACAATTACTTGCTGACTTTCAGGGATTGACTAATGAACTAATTAATCCAAAACAAAAAAATCTTTTTAATTTAGGTTCTCCTTTTAATAAAGAGTCAGAACACCTAAAATCAAGAATAAAAGATAAAATATTTCTGGATGCTAATAAATTTCATAATTATGCTTTAGAGTCTATTAAAAAAATGTTCATAAAAATGGTCACTGAAAATAAAGAATTAATGATTTGTCCTTCAATGACTTTCATTTTTAAGATATATGGCATTAATAAATATGGATTAATGAAAGCATTTAATGCTAGCGCTGGAGGTATGGATAATTTAGGTCCAAATGAAAAAACAATAAATATTGGTTCTGTGTTCTTATTTTTAAACTTATTTTTTTCAGAAGACTTTTACACACCTATAGATAAGAGATTTATCATTTCTATTATGCCAAAATTAGAACAAATTGAAAAAATTCAACCGGGTGAGACCATTAAAAAAGCTTCAAGTGCACTTCAATATAATATCCAACCAACATCATTATATCAAGAAGGTTTATATCGAGATTCAGCAGTATATACAACTATTTACCATGAATTAATTCATTCTATTGATCCAGTTGTTTCGTGGTGGTTTAAGGAAAGAGGGATTATTTTTGACATTTTACCAAACGTAATTAAGAAAGTATATCAAAAGAATTTGGTACTTCCTTTTCCTCAATTAAGAACGCTTGGTGATTTATTTGCCAGGGCTAGAACTGAAGCAATAACTGTTTTTTCAGAATTCTTTATCAAAACATCAAAGCATAAGTATCAATTTAGAAATTTTATGGCCACTTTTCCATTGAAAGAAACTGCTTATAAAATTTTAAATCATTTTAAGTTTATGTCAAGTCGATTTACTTATCTTTCGGAAGGAAAGCAACCAGACTTGTTTAGAAAAAAAGAACCAGAAATTAGAAAAGAGTATGGACACCCCTTTGCATATGAAATGGGGTATATGATGGCCATGATAATAGCATTAGATTATATTTTCAGAAATAATGTAGATACAATTATTGTTCCAAAATATGAATTCTTTGAGAAATCAAAGGATTTATACCCTATAACTGCTAATTATTTAGGAGGGGGAATTCATGGATATCAAATGCCTGACGAACTTAAAGAACAACCAAATGATTCTTTAGATAAACAACTTTTTATTGCCAGAAAAAATCAAAACATCAAAAAGATAAAACAAATTCTTGTTAAAGCAGGAGTTACTTTAATTGACAAAAATAATTTTAAAAAATATTATGAGAAAAACACAAATTTCTATATTTATCGGTTTGATAAAAGACACGCCCGGATAATTTCTAATAAGATTAAAATTAGTCAAATGAATTTTTATACTTTATATGATAATGCTTGCCGAAGATTAAACATTGAAAGTGTCTTTGACGAATCCCGAATGGGAGGGATTTTTTACAGAAGTGTTCTAGAATACAATCGTTTACTTAAGAAAAAAGAGATATTACCTTAAATCAATCCTTTCTTCCTCTGTTGAAGATATTTCTGAAATAGTTCTTTAGTAGTTTTCGTTGCGAAAGGTCGTTCAACTAATTTTTCATTGTTTTCGATGTACTTAATCATTTCTTTTTTATTCTTTTTAAGAATCTTCATTAAAGCAGGAAAGCCTTTCTTTGTAGTCATCCAGATAAAATCTAAATCGGTAAACGTTCCCAGAATAATATCTTTCTTATAGATATCATTATCTCCCAAGGCCCAATTGTCATGCACTGAAACATAATAACTGATTGTTTTAATTTTATCTTGAGGATAATTTAATTTTTCTAAAATCTCTTTGGCAATCTTCTTACCTGCTTTCATATGCGCTTTCCTCAAATTCAATTTGTAGGGATTGTCTTGAGGAACTTCTGCATAGCCAACATCATGTAGAATAACTAATGGCAACAGCAAAGTATCATCCAACTTTTCTTTCTCAGAAACAAGTAAAGCATCTTTCATCATCCACTCAATGTGATCAATGTCCATCGGACGGCCTTTCTGATAGTACGGTTTAGCTAGTTCCCAGATTTGCTGATATATCTTTTTCATTTTTAGAATTAAAATAAAAGAATATAAAAAAGTATTGATTTAAAAAAGAAAAAAATCAAATCATTCTTGCAACAATTTGATGTTGTCTTTGATGAAAATCCATTAATCTTTCAAGATTTCCTTCAATCTCAGTATCGCCACGCTGTTCTAACCGTTTCTGAAGTTCTTCTATAAGATAATCTCTTCTCATCTCAGCAGCTTTAATATGTTCTGGTGAATCATAGGACAAATCACTTTCACTAGTTCCTTCTTCTAAACTCTTGACTGTTTCCCTATAGACCAAACCAATTTGGCTAGCAGTTTCACTTCCATGCTCAATATAATCAGTTCTTCCAATTTGACCTGTTAACCAAGTATCACGAGACGGAGCTTCCAAGTACTCCAAAGTTTTAGTTAAGTACATTGCTATATATGTTTCAGCACTAAATCTTAACTTTGAAGGTTCAATGTCCATCCCACCCATAATTGCAAAGTATTTAGTCATTTCTTCATCAGAGTCTTCTGTTACTGAAAGACGTATTCTTTCAGCAATACCATCCATGACATCATGTGCTGTTCGAGATACTTTTTGTTTTGTATCTTTTAGATATGAACTAGCACCTGGCAAAAAGTGTTCAAGTGTAAACTCATCTCTATCAGAGATTTGCTGAGCTAAATCCCAAGTTTTTTGAGTAAGTTCACTTGCTTGTCTTATTCTATCCATGTATTTTTCAAGTTTCATTTTCATTTCTCCTCCTTTGGCCGATCTTTTTGAAGTTCATCTACTTTTTTTTCCAGCCCTTCAAATATGTCTTTTCCGTCCCTCATTTGATCTAACATTCTTCCAGCTATTTGTATCCCTGAATACTTCTGAAAAGCTTCTTTGTCACTCATGTAACGATGCTCTTCTCGAAACTGATCATAACCCATTTTTCTATATCTTTCAAAATCTTTTTTCATTTTATCTCCTCCTCTCTTTTTTTATTCAGAAGAGTAACTGTTTTTGTTATAATACAGTGACAACCATAGGGATTATAAACCTTTGTCGTAGATAACCTACTACAATAACAAAAGATTTAAATAAGAAGAAAACAATCTAATTAAAATGATTACAAAAGAAGAAGCATTGAAAGGATTAAATCTTAGCGATAAAGAGATTAACGTCTACTTATCGCTTTTAATGCTCGGACAATCTTCGGTTAATAATATTGCTAAGAAAGCTAATCTGAATAGGATTAGCACTTATGACCTCTTAAAAGCGTTATTAGAAAGAGGTTTTGTTTCTTATGTAATTAAATCCGGAGTAAGATATTTTGAAGCAGTTGAACCATCAAAGTTCTTAGACAATCTAAAAGAGAAACAAGAAAAAATAAAAGCAGTTCTCCCTGAATTAGAAGCAATCAAATCAACTTTAACAAAAAAACCGCAAATAGAGATGTATGAAGAAATTAAAGGTTTAAAATCTATCTTCAACGATATTCTTAAAGAAAATAAAGAAACTTGGTTTATTGGCGATCCGAAGATGTTAGATTCTTTAAAATTTTATTTCCCTCATTTTATCAACCAGAAAAGAAAACAAAAAATTTTTTCTAAAGTTATTACTCATGACAATAAAGCAATGAGAGAATACAAAGCTCCAAAGAAATTTATGGAAATGAGATTTATTAAAGAAAAAATAGAAATGACCAAAATAATTTATGGGAATAAAATTGCCTTTCTAACATTTAAAGAAAAAGAATCTATTGGAGTTTTGATTAACAATAAAGATATTGCCAATACAGAAAGAAAGTTGTTTGAGATCCTATGGAAAAATATAAAATAAAAAAATTACAGCAACACAACTTTTCTCTTCTCAAATTCTTCTTCAACTTCATCTGGCCAGATACTTGCTTGTACTTCTCCCACGTGCGCTTTCTGCAACACTACCATACAAAGTCTTGATTGTCCAATACCGCCGCCAATTGTTAAAGGTAGTTTCTCATCCAGGATAGCTTTGTGGAAAGCCAAACCTTTTCTCTCTTCAAGACCCATATGTTTCAATTGAATCTCTAAAGATTCTGCTGCTACACGGATGCCCATTGAAGATAATTCTAAAACGTCTTCTCTTACCAAATCCCAAACTAAGATATCGCCGTTTAAACCTCTCTTTCCTTTAGAAGTTTCAGTTGACCAATCATCATAATCTGCTGCTCGAACATCATGCGCTTCTCCAGATTTTAAAGGGTGACCAATACCAATTAAAAATACAGCTCCATGTTTTTTAGCAATTGCTTTCTCCCGTTCTTTCATCGATAATTTAGGATAAAGATCTTCCAATTCTTGAGCATGAAGAAATTTTATAGCTTTAGGTAATTTAGATTTCAGAGCAGGATATTTTGTTTCAACAACTTTTTCTGTTTCTAGAATTGCAGCATAAATCTTTTTTACAACTTTTTTCAAGAAAGGAATTGTTCTTTCTTCTTTAGAAATAACTCTTTCCCAATCCCATTGATCAACATAAATACTATGAATCGGAGAAATATCTTCATCTTTACGAATTGCATCCATATCAGTATATAATCCAGTTCCCTGTTTGAATCCGTATCTGCCTAAAGCATGACGTTTCCATTTTGCTAAGCTATGCACAACTTCAACAGGAGTTTTACTAAACTTAACTCTAAAATCAACCGGAACTTGAGTTCCCGCTAAATCGTCTTGCAAGCCTTTACCAACCATTAAGAATTTTGGGGCAGTAACTCGATGTAATGATAATTTCTTAGCTAATTTCTTTTGAAATGTGTCTTTGACTAACTTAATCGCTTCTTCTGTTTCGAAGAAACTTAATTTTGATTTATATTTTTTTGGTAGTATTTCCATTTTTTAACCTCGTTGATTATATTATCTAGTAGTTTCAACCACTATTTATTATTTCCTATTTAACATCAATATTTTAATCCCATCTCTTTCTCCCATTCGATCCGTTTCAGTTCATATTCATATTCTTTTTCTGCAGTCATTTTGTTTCACCCCTTTTTATTTTTTTATCTGACAATTTTGTAATCATATCATATACCACTTTTTCTTTACGTTCTGCTCTTTTAGAAAAATAAGTGTCTTCTATTTCTGTTAACCTAACCATTTCTTCCATTTTTTCAGAATCACCTTCACATGATTCTTCAAAGAATTCATCAATTTTAATTTTATATTCACTAGGACCATCCCAAGGTGCATAACCCATTTTAATGGTAATACTATCATCAGAGCCTAGTTTCATTTCTAAATCTGAAACCATGATCTTAGCAGCTTCTTCTAATGTACAATGATACAAAGATGCTCCACCACCATCACAACTACCCAATCTTGCAGGTTTCTTTCCAGTTTCATCACCAACTCTCCAGCACAAACTAGTTCCGCCCTTTCCAGTTACTTTTGTATAAATTGTATATTTCATTTTTTCCTCCGAATTTGTGAGGAGGGACTAGAAATCTTTTGATTTCTATTTTCCTCCGTTGTAAACATCTCAAACCTCTTTTTCCTAATATCTCAAGAGAGGAGTTAGTATATATAATTACTCCAAAAATAATGGAAAAATAGGCAATATTTACGAAACATTTATATAAAATTGGAACATTTGTCCCATTATGACTTATAAACTGGATGAGAAAGACAAAAAGATTCTCGAAATATTAGAAGAACATGGAGATTATACTACTCGGCAGATTGCTAAAAAAACATTATTACCAGCAACAACCATCCATAACAGAATTAGAAAGTTAAAACAAGAGAAGATTATCAAGAAATTTACTATTGACTTAGATTATAAACAAATTGAGAAAGGTTTCTCAGTAATTGTTCTTGTATCGGTTGATTATAAGACTTTAAGAGAACTTAAGAAAGACCAACACCAATTAGCTAAAGAGATTAAAATGCTTCCTGAAGTGACTGAAGTTGCTGTCGTTACTGGTGGAACGGACATTGTGATGAAAGTTCGTGTTAAAGACGTTGAAGAATATGATCATTTCCTACTTAAGAAATTTCAGGCCATCAGAGGAATAGATAAGACTCAATCTTTAGTAGTGATTCATGAGAAATGAACATTTCAATATACTGTTTCTATTTTCATAAACCTTAAAAGTAAATTTTACTTTTTGATAATAAAATGAAATACGTAATCTCAATATTGGTAATATTAATGTTTTTTCTTAGTGCCTGTAGTTTACAGAGCCCATTAAGTAAAGACACTAGTGAATGTGCTTCTTTAGAAGGCTCAGCAAAAGACGACTGTTATTTAGAAGACAGAAAATGCAGTAAGATAGATAATGAATTAGTTAGAGACGGTTGTGTAGTAGAACTAGCTAAGATTAAAGAAGATGTTAAAGTTTGTAAATTAATTGTTACAGATAATGTGAAAGCACATTGTCAAGAACAAATTGCAGAATTAACTAACAACCATGATATCTGTAAAGAGATTACAGATAAATATTGGAAAGATAATTGTAATTTTCATTTAGCGGTAAATAATAACAAAGACGTTTATTGTTCGTTAGTTAAGAATAATGAACAAAGAGCTGATTGTTTTAATGATATTGCTCAAGAAACTAAGAATCATTTACTTTGTGATTTTTTAGCAGATAAACCTCGAGACACCTGTGTTTACAATATTGCTAAGAATACTGAAGATTTTGAACTTTGTGAAGAATTGATTGATCCGATGGGAAGAGCAATGTGCAAATTAAAGGTAGCAAAATTAACTGAAGATGCAAGCAAGTGCGAATTGATTAACAGTAAAGACGTAAGAGCACTTTGTGAAGAATATCTTGGAGTTAATTAATTTCTTTTTATTTTTCTTTTTTCTTTTAATTAAATTAAGAATTATTAAAAAAATTTAGAATAAAAATAAAATATTTACTTTTTGTCAATAAAAATTAAAAAATATAAATTTTTAGAATAAAAGTAATATTACTTGATAATTACTTCTTGTTCCAAGCATATTTCCGAGTTTTAGAAGTATCGCCAAAACCGCAAGAAGAACATCTCTTTTTCTTAGCATGGTATGTATGGCCACCGCACCTTCTACAAATGATGTGAGTTTTCTTACCGGATTTCCGGCCCATAGCTGCTGTTCCTGTTCCCATTTTATCTTACCTTATGCTGGAGAGAGAATAATGATTGTATCTCCTCGAATAAAAACTGTTCCCAATTTTCTTTTAAGTTCGCCGTTTATGTGTTCTTCTGCTTCATCTAAAACAACGTTAATATGAATATCAAAAGCTTTTAACTTACCAACATATCTTGATCCGTTTTTTAAGTCTACTAATACTGCTTTTCCTCTTGCTGCATTCAATGCATCTAGTGGTCTTGAGTTTTCTTCCATTTTAATTATTACACCCCGTTATATGAATTAAATTAAAATTAGAGAGGGGTTATATAAATGTTTTGGAAAATCAAAGAGATTTTCCAAAGCCCCAGAAAAATTACCCATTCTTAATCAATATCGAATCCTTGTTCCTTGAACCATTGAACAATCGTTTCTGGGTGAGTTCTGTTAAGTATCTCACCAATACCACGACGGTCAAAGTCTTCTTTAAAATAACTAAGCGTTTCATCAAAACAATCAGAGTATAATGCTTGCTTCGATTTCATAATCCTGGCTCTTGTTTCAGCCGTATTTTTTATCGATGCAGTTTCAACTGTTGGATGTCTCACATCGCCAACCGCATAAACTATGCTACCTTTATTTTTAGACCCATACCACCCATTTCTAATATTAAATGTTATGTCTGAACCAGTTAATTCATTATAGCATCCTCTTCCACGTTGAAAATCAGCTTTATCTAGATAATTATCCATTAGAATTCCAACATACACTTCTTCCCGCAAACAATTTTCTACATCATCAATATTATCTGGGAAATCAACTCCATTCCCAATTAAATCTTCAATTACGCGATAAGGCATTCTCAAATCGTCAACAATCAATATTTTTCCTTTTTCTTCATTCATTTTACAATTCCTCCGTTAATTGTTCATTGTCCATTAGTAGCAACTCCGGCCATTATAAACATTAGTGCCCCCTTGCGGTGCACCCATAGAAAGATTTATATAAAAGAAACAATTCTAGACAAATATGAAAATATTACAAGAAATCGGACTTACTGATTCAGAAATAAAAGTTTATCTGGCTTTGCTAGAAATTGGCAGCTCTAAGAAAGCAGCAATTGTTAAAAAAGCTAAAATTACTTCTTCTAAAATCTATGAAGTAATCGATAAGTTAATTGAGAAAGGATTAGCAAGTTATGTAGTCAAAAATAAAGTTAAATACTTTAACGCTGCTCCTCCCACTAGAATTAAAGATTACTTGAAAGAAAAAGAAGCTAAACTAAAAGAACAAGAAGATGCTTTTGATAAAATACTACCTAGTTTAGAACTAAAACAGACGTTAGTTGAATCTGGAACAGATGCCGAAATTTACCGCGGCTGGAAAGGAATGCAAACCGTTTACAACGATCTTTTTGAATCTTTAAAGAAAGGAGAACAATATTATATCTTCGGAGCAAGTAAAGGTTTAGATGAAAAGAAAGTCAAATCCTTTTTTTCCAGATTTAATGAACGAGTTTCGAATAAAGGTTTGCAGGCAAACATTATCTTTAATGAAAATGCTCGCGGCAATATCACAAATGTAGAAAAAACTGGAAAAGTTAAGTATTTAGATCAAACAACCCCTGCAGAAATTCTGATTTACAAAAACAAAACCGCAATTGTTTTATTGGAAAAAGAACCCCTAGTAATCTTAATCAGATCCAAGTCTGTTGCTAAATCATTCTTAACCTACTTTAATGTGATGTGGATGATGGCCAAGAAATAAACGAAAAGTTTATATATCCCGTATATATATGGCATATTGGTGATGTAAATGGTACAAGCAATGATTCATATTTCAGAAAATGCAAATCAAGTCCTAAATATAGTTAAAGCTAGATTCAATCTTAAAGATAAGTCTGAAGCGATTGAAAAGGTGGTTTTAGATTATGGTGGAGATATTCTTGAACCGGAATTAAGACCAGAATTTGTTAGTAAAATGAAAGAAAGACAAAAAGAAAGCACTGTAAAAGTTAAAGACTTTAAAAAACATTTTGGATTAAACTAAAAAATGTATTCATACGAATTCAGGAAAAGTTTAGAGAAAGATTTACAAAAATTAGCAAAGAAGAATCCAAAAATAATGCTAATAATAGAGAAAAAAATTAAAGAGATTCTTCAAAGTCCCTACCATTACAAAAATCTAAGAAAACCATTACAAGATCTTAAAAGAGTTCATATTGAGAAAAGTTTTGTTCTTACTTTTTCTGTTGACGAAGAAAATAAACTCATAATCTTTGAAGATTTTGATCACCACGATAATATTTACAAATAAATACCAGAAACCCTTATAAAATAACATCTATTTTAGAGTACCACAATGGTAAACTTCGATAAATTAAGGAAAGAAATTCAAGATTATGATTCAGAACGAGAAAAACTGATCAAACAAAGTAGAGTAGTTCTTAAATTAAGCAAACAAGTTATTTATGCTGTACATCGTGATGAAATTGCTGAAGCAGGCAAATTGATCAAACAAATTGAAGTTGAGAAAAAGAAAGCAGATACAATTGCCTTACATAGCAAGAAGATGTCTGCAGAAGGCAGTTATAAAGTTGCTATTCAAGAATATGTAGAAGCGATTCTTTATTACAATTTTGTAAAAACTGGAAAACTAGTTGATTTAAAAGTTGCTGCTGATCATTTTGTGTTAGGATTAGCAGACCTTCCTGGAGAATTAGTAAGGAAAGCTGTATTTCTAGCCGGAAAAGGTAAAGTAGATAAAGTTAACAAAATTAAAGACGAAGTTGACATGATTTACGGTCAATTATTGAAATTTGATTTCAGGAACAACGATATTAGAAGAAAAGTTGATGCAGTTAAGTATGATTTACGGAAGTTAGAAGATTTAGTATTGGATTTAAAGTTGAAGAAAAGGTAATAATTCTTTAGATGTTTGGAGAATAAAATGATTGATAAAAAATTTCAACCTGGTACACCTCAAAATTGTGTGTTTAATAATGCTGCTTATCAAAGAAATGGGATTTGTGATATTTCTGAAAGATTAAAAGCTATTGATTGTATTCACATTGATACAAGCAGAACCGAAAGGAGAGAATTCCATGACCATCACGCTAATAAACTTGTTTCTTTACTTTGTTATGGATGTAATTATCAAAAAGAAGATTAAATTCACCACCTCTTAATAACAAAACCAAAAGATTTATAAAGTAGAATTTCTATAATAGTAATATGAAGATATTAGCTTTAAGCGATATTCACGGTGATAAACATCTTGCTAAAGAGATGGCCGAAAGAGCTGAAAAAGAGAACGTAGACTTAGTTTTACTAGCTGGTGATCTAATTAGTGATGAAGGCAGTGTAGAAGGCTTAGTAGGGCCATTTCGAGCTAAAGGATTAGAAGTAGGCTTGATTCCCGGAAATTGGGAAGGGATGGCAGAGATTGGTTTTCTAGTAGAAAAATATGGTGCAAAGAATATGCACGGCTATGTTTTCAAGAAAGGAGATGTGGGAATCTTTGGTTGTGGTTATGGAAATATTGGACCACATCAATTAAATGAGAAAGATGTTTTCAATACTTTGAAAAAAGCGCACAGCTCTTTAACTGATGTAAAAAAGAAAATTATGTTAACTCACACTCAACCAGAAGGCAGTATCATTGGTTTAGGAATATTCCCCGGTTCTGAGGGAGTAAGAAAAGCAATTGATGAACTTCAACCAGACATGCATTTATGTGGCCATATTCATGAATCTGCTGGAATAGAAGAAATGATTGGCAAAACTCGAGTGATTAATGTGGGTAAGAAAGGCAGAATTATAGAATTATAAAAAATGTTAGATATTGAAAAAAAATGTGTAGAACGTTTTGGCGTTAACCCCCATTATTTATCATATCTTAGCAATCTCGTATTCTATGTTGATTTAAAAGATGAAAAATATTGGCAAGACTTTGTAGACAATTGTAAATCGGGATGGTTTGACACTTATGAAAAAAAATTTGAAAAAGATCCAAGGGTACTTTCTATGAGTGATCCTTTAAAAGTAGGAAGATTAAATGAATTAGTGGACATTTTAAAATCCGCCGCTAATGGAAATAGAAGAGAAGAAGCAATTGAAGCGTATAAAGAAATATCCCAAATATGTGGCAGAGATTTAGATAATCTTGAAGAAAAGCAGAATTATAGAATTATAAATATTTTTTCTTAGATAAATTAAAATGTGTGTCTGGATAATATAAACCCGTTAATTGTGAATCTTCAATTTCAGTTTCTTCAACAGCTAAGAAAGTATTAATGCCACCTAGAGTTTTAACAAGAGTCCCATATTCACCATCAGATTTTACTCGGCCAGTAACGTCAACTGCTTTTCCTAAGTAAGAAGCAGATTCTTTTAATTGTTCAGGAACATTACCATTCTCCCACTGTAAAGGATAAACAAATCCGTTATCATCAGTCATTAATCCAACGTAACCATCACGGCGAGTGTCTTCACTATAAGCGATTAAAGTCCCTTTGATTCTTGTTTCGCCTTTACGAACCAAAGCGTTTAAAGCACCATCCGCCAAAGTGAATGAATGAACATTAAGATCGCCACATTCAACAGTTCCAGAGAATTCTAATTGTTGATCAGATTTCAACAATGCTTCTTCAAACGCAGATAAAGGTACATCTGCACTAGCGACAAGATGATGGCCTTGATACTTAATAATTCCTTGATAGGTTTCATTTGGAAAGAATTTGTTTCCAGTTCCTACTACCTGAACAGCAGAACCAGAATCCATGGTTGCCAATTCCGGCAAAGTAACTTTTTGATATTTTGTCATTACTTGGATTATTTTCTGGATGGTTATTTATAAATATTTCTCACTACTGAAAGAGACGAAAAGTTTTTAGAGACATTATTAAATATTTATATCTGGATCTCTATACCAGCCTACATCTAGAATTTCTTTAACATCATAACCACTGCCATTAATTTCAAAACCACACTTTTCAGCTAATTCTTTGATATAATTGTCAAAAAATGTGTTTAAGTTTAGGTGAGTTGAGTAATATATTGGAAAACGAACAAGTTTATTACTTTCATCAACAGCAATTAATAATCTAGCTAAAATATTTCCTTGACTATCTTTAGCCCAAAGTACTCTTTTATTTACGTCTAATGCATTTGTTACAGCACTCCAGGGGTTAACGCCATTTATAGCTAAACAAGAACCTTGTACATAATTACCCATCTGAAAAATTTCTAAAGGGTCAAATTCAGGTTGAATAATTATTTTTTTAC
This sequence comes from Candidatus Woesearchaeota archaeon, assembly GCA_018670095.1. GTDB lineage: Archaea > Nanobdellota > Nanobdellia > Woesearchaeales > GW2011-AR9 > JABJOX01. The sequence goes on along the minus strand of JABHRR010000027.1, from coordinate 7,345 downwards.
CACTTTTTAATTCAGCTTGTTTCTGTCCTTTAAGAGATTTAAGAGTTACTACCTGAGTTTTCAGATCAGAGAGTAAAGCAGAATTGTACTTATCTTTGTTTTTAGCAAGTCCTTTGTATGTTTCTTCAACATTTTCCAAAGTTAATTTTTTTGTTTCTAAACCTAATTGGACAATGATTCTTTGTGATTGTTCAAAATGATGTTTAATCCTTTCTTCAACGTTTGATTTTATAACATCTTCAGTTCTGGTCCGGTATTCTTTTCTGAAATCTTCATACCACCATTTATTTTTCAAATGCTTTTTACACCATGCCTGATTTTCTGGAAGGTTCCAAGGATAACCTTTCAACAAATTTTTAGTTAATGGATAAGTATTATCAATAAGATAATTTTTGATTATATTAAAACAAAACCGATAGTGGGAATACTTTTGTGGTTCTAACTTATTCATAAGTTGTAAAGCATTATAAAAACTACCATTAGCTAATTTTTCATTAAGGTTCTTTATTTTAACTCTAAAAATGGTTTCTAAATGGTTAGATAAACTCTCTTCAGAAGAAGTGGTATAAAGAGTTAAAACAAGTTCAAAAAACATTTCTCCGATAGATTTTAAAGTTGCCTGTAATTTTTTAATTTCAACGTCGTTTAATTCTTTAAGGTTTTTCTTATTAGCAACTGCATTTAAACACTTCTTTTCTTCTTTCTGCAATTTAATAATGGATTTATTTAGTTTTTTTAATTTAAGATTAGGATCCCGAGAATATTTTAAGTAAATATAAACCAAATCAATAAAAGAATATTGGTTGGTATCTTCAAAACCTTCTGTGGCTTGTAATGATTTGAGAAAATTTACATTAACCCCCTGAAAAGTTGAAACACTTATATTCAGAAATTTTAAAAACTTGCTTCTAGTAGAAGAATCTAAATCTTTAAATGGTAAACTTATTGTTGTTAAACCTGAGAAATTTTTATCTTTCAATGTTATGGGAGAAGCGATTTTTAAAAATAATGTTAATTGTTGTTGGAAATTTATTTCTAAAATTTCTAATAAATTGTATCTTTCTAAAATATTTAAAACTAATTTTGGTTTTGTTTGAACAAGGTAAATCAAGAAAGGTTTAGTCATAGAGTTAAGTTTAGAAAAAAGATCAATCATACGTTCAGTTTTTTGTTTAGATTTAGCAATGTAAAAAAAGAAACCGGCAAAGTCACCCCAATTTTCTTTGTTAACAATATCTTCAATTTCAGGTTTGCACATATTAAAAAGACGATAGACATTATTCTTTGGAAGACGAATTATTTTAGAAATGTCATCTGCAACTTTATTAAATGAAACGTGTTGCTCTTCTAATAGAAATCGAATGATTGGTAAAACATCTTCTTTAAAATCATACCAATCATCAACTACACCTGAAATTTTATAGAAATTTTCAATAATTTGATCCCAAGAAATTGTTTTTTCTTTTAATAAATCTATAAAAAGATTTAACCCTTTGAAAAACCCATATTCATTATCATCAACAAAAGGTGCAAGCTTAATTGACCCATCAATTGCTTGATCCCAAGTGATAACTTTTTCTTCTAACAATTCCTGAACACCAGTAAAAAAAGTTCCTAAAAAATGAATTTTCTTTTTGCCAACAACACTGAGTTTAGGTAAGCCGTCAACTATTTGGTCCCAAGAGATAGCTTTTTTTTTTAATAAATCTTTAGCAACAAAAAAAACTGAACGCTCATAAAATGCAAGAATATTATCAAAATTGCCATTAATTAATTTTGGATAACCATCTACCAGTTGATCCCATGAAATAAGTTTATCTTTTAATAAACTTTTAAAATCATTAAAATTATTCGAGAAAAAATATTTACTATCACTAGCAGCATGAATTAGTTTAAACAGACCATCAACTATTTGATCCCAAGAAATTACTTTCTCTTTAAATAAATCTTTAACAGCAAAAAGACCATTTTTAATGAATTCTTTATCATCAGTAGCAAGATACAATTTAGGTAAGCTGTTGACTACTTGATTCCAGGTGATTGTCCCTTCTTTTAATAAATCCTCAATAGGATACAAAGTAAAATAAAAAAAAGACACTGTATCCTTAATTTCTACAGAAAATAATTTAGGCACACCATCAACTATCTGGTCCCAAGACGCTAACTTATTATTTAATAAATGATTGGTAAGAGATAAAAAATTTTTGGTATCCTGAATATTACCCAAATCTACGGAAATAACAATTTTAGGGATACCATCAACTATTTTGTTCCAAGGAACAACTTTTTTCTCAATTGTGTCCTGGACGATAAGTAAACAATATTTAAATAAATGTTCAGCATGGTTGCCCGCTGCCAGAGCCATTTTTTTTAAGTCAAGAGGATATTTAGAAAGAAATTTAGCGAATTGAGGATGCTCTGCAATTGGAAAACGATATTTTTTAAGAATGGCTAAACCCTCATCCAATATATTAATTTTATCATTATTAGTCAATTTATTAATGAATTGTTCTGTTTCTTTTAAACTGACTTGAAAAGAAGCAATCCACTCTTCAACAAAATCGATTTCTTTAGTAAGTCCAGATAACATATTTAAAAAGTGTTTATGGATTTGTTCGGCTTTTTTAGGATGATCAGTTTTAATTTTTTCATATAACTCTTCCTCAATTTGTGCTTTAGTTAATTGTTCATTTAACTTTCCATGATATAAAGAAGAATATTTTACTACCTGTGCCCCATTTATCTTTAAGTCTTCGATCATGTTTTTAAAATCTGATAAACCACCAATCATATTTAATCCCATTTCATCTTTTATGTGAGGATGAAGTTCTTCGTTTATTTCTTGAAGTTCTTTAGAAACTTTCTTTTCATACCGATTTGCTCTTCGTTCTGCACGGCCAATGTATCTAATAAAAGAAACTGCTTTTTTAAAATCTTTTTTTATTTTTTTAGGTGGGTCATTCTTAATTTCTTCTAATTCAGATTTAAATTTTTCTAAATAGTTATATTCAGCAGAAATCCAATCAATAGTCAGAGTGATATACTTCTCAAGTGTTTCTATATCTTTTTTCTTAACCATTATAATTAAGAAAGAACTAATAATTTATAAACTTATTTAAAAGGAATGTTTTTTAAAAAACAAACAGAATCAAACAAAACATGGAAATATTAGCGCCAGTAGGGAATAGAAGCATGCTCACAGCAGCTGTTAAAGCAAAAGCAGACGCAATCTATTTTGGTATCAAAAATTTCAATATGCGTAGTACAGCAGGGAACTTTGAACTAGATGAAATTACAGAAATAATTTCTTATTGCCATCAAAACAATGTTAAAGCGTATTGTACGATTAATATCATTGTTTACGAATCCGAGTTAGAAAAATTAAATGAAATTCTAACAAAACTAAAAGAAGCTAAGATAGATGCCGTTATCTGCTGGGATTTAGCTGTTGTTAAGAAATGTAAAGAATTAGGGATTTCAATCCATTTAAGCACACAAGCTTCTGTATCAAATTCAGCAGCAGCAGAGTATTGGAAATCTCTTGGAGTTGAAAGAATCGTTTTAGCCAGAGAATGTTCAATTGAAGATGTTAAAGCAATAAAAGAAAAAACTAATTTAGAAATAGAAGTATTCGTTCACGGAGCAAGATGTATTTCTTACAGCGGAAGATGTTTTATGAGTCAAGAATTGTTTAATAAATCTGCTAACAGAGGAGAATGTTTACAACCATGCCGAAGAGAATACAAAGTAGTTGATGATGAAAATAATGAAATGTTGATGGATAATAATTTTATTATGTCCGCCAAAGATTTGTGCGCACTTCCTATTTTAGATAAATTAACTTTTGTCGATTGTTTAAAGATTGAAGGGAGAAATAGAGGAGCAGATTATGTTTCTAAAGTTGTTTCTGTTTATCGAAGAGCGACTGATGCGATTAAAGAAGGAACAGTTAATGAAGATTTAGTAAAAGAATTAACAACTGAATTAAAGCAAGTTTACAACAAAGATTTCTCAACAGGATTCTTTGTAGATTATCCACATCATCAAAGAGCAGATTCTTATGGAAGTAAATCTTCAACTCAAAAAGTTCAGATTGGTAAAGTCAGTAATTATTATAAGAAAATCTCTGCAGCAGAATTTAAAGTTGAATGTGATGAAGTAAATGTTGGAGATAAACTTACTTTCATCGGCCCAACTACTGGTTGTAAAGAATTAATTGTTTCTGAAATGTATGATGATTCTGGAAAAATAGAATTAGCAGAAAAAGGAACACTCATTACAATTAAAACAGATTTCTTAGTTAGAGAGAATGATAAGGTTTATTTGATTAGAGAAAGGAAATGAAAAGAAAATTAGACGAAAGACTAGAACAGATTGACAGATATAATTTGCCCCATAAGTTCAAAGGGGGGCATTTACCAAAAGAATGTTCAACCGTTGCAGAAGTTGGCGATTCAGTAAATGAATACAGAGTAAATGTTAAAGAACATTTTCCAGAATACTACCATAGTCATGATCGGGGCTTGGTATTAGGACAGGAAATCCCTGAATTATATGATTTGTTTTGTAAAGAATTAGATAGAAGAGTAATATTTCCCGTCGCAGAAGGATTAGAAGTTGAAGCAAGAGCAATTTTTGATTCACTTAATGGAGGAACACATTTCTTCTTAGTGCCTAGCCAAAACTATTTAGAACAGTTAGAAAAAGCAAAGGCTAAGTTAACTAAGTAAAAGATAGTTTCTTAAACCTAAACAGATTACTTCTTTAAATGCAACAAACAAACTGTCCTGAATGTGAGAAAGTATTACATGTCGGCCAGCACAAATTCGCTGACGGAATGTATGAAGTACACTATTGTAAGAAATGCGGTTATAGAAAAGAGATTGCGATGGAATGATTATTTCTTTCTCAAATCTCTAACAAAAACCAGTCCTTCAGCAAAAACTTTCTTAGCACGATGATTAAACTCAATTAAATGTGCACCTAATTCTCCTACTCTTCCTGGCGATACAAGTTCAGTATAACCAATCTTTTTTGAAGAACCAATAATTTCAGGAATTCCAGATTTAATTTCTTTAATTAATCTTTCAATCTCAACTAAATGTTGTGAAGCAATCCCAATATTATCAAGTAAATCAATTTCCTCTCTTTTTAATAATCTTAAATGTCTCGCAGTATCAACAGCCATATTTAACACCTCTTTATGATCAGTAATATTTTATACTATTTAAAATTGTTTAAAATTGTTTAAAATTGTTTAAAACTGTTTAAAACTGTTTAAAACTTCATTCCGCCGGGCATTTTACCTTTCATTTTCTTCATCATCTTATTCATATCTTTTTCGCCCTTAAACATTTTCATCATCTTCTTACTTTGCCGATGTTGTTTAAGGAACTCCCTAATTTCCCTTACGGAAATACCTGACCCCGCAGCAACTCGATCAATTCTATTGGCATCAATCTGATCAGGTTCTTCCAACTCTTCTCGCGTCATTGAATCCATGGCAAATTTCCATTTCTCTAACTTGCCTTCTTGCACATCCAACATTTCTTTCGGCAAATTCATATTACTCATTCCCGGAATCATCCCCATAATTTTCTTGAACGAACCCATCTTTTTCAATGATTTCATTTGATTATAAAGGTCAATTAAATTAAAATCCCCTTTCAAAAACTTTTCTTGCATCTCTTTAGCATCTTCTTCAGAAACAACTTCTTTTGCTTTCTCCAATAAAGATTCTAAGTCACCAAAACCGATAAGTCTACCAACAAATCTTTCCGGATAAAACATTTCTAAATCGTCAACTTTTTCACCAACACCAATAAATTTTATTGGAGCATGAGTTACTGCACAAGCACTTAATGCACCACCGCCTTTAGCTGTCCCTTCCAATTTAGTAATAATTACACCCGTAACATTACAAGTATCGTGGAAAGCTTGTGCTTGTTTCTGAGCAGCTTGACCAATGTCAGCAGAAATTACTAATAATCTTTCATCAGCTTTTACAATAGAATTAATTTGGTTAAGTTCTTCAATTAAATCGTCAGATAATGCATCTCTACCAGCAGTATCAACAATCACTAAATCATAATCTTTAATTTTATCTTCAAAAGCCATGTAAATATTAACTGGATCTTTTTCTTTTTTAATCCCTAAAAAATCTACACCCACTTCTTTAGCTAACTGTTCTAACTGATCATAAGCAGCTGGTCGCCAAGTGTCAGTTTGCATCACAGCAATTTTCAGACCTCTCTTTTTATAGAACTTTGCCAGTTTTCCAGTAGTAGTTGTTTTTCCACTTCCAAATAAACCAACAAGCATAATTTGAGTAGGTCTTTTTTCAATCTTAATTTCAGAAACTTCTTTTCCTAAAAAGTTTGTTAATTCTTCGTAAACAATCTTAACTAATTGCTCTTTTTTAGTTATTCCCGGTTGAGTCTTTTCTTTAGCCCTCTCTTTGATTCTCTTACTTAAATCAAAGACTAACTGAACATTGGTATCTGATTGTAATAAAGCTCGCTGAATATCTTTAACCAGTTCATTAATCAGCTTTTCATCTACGAAAACCGATCTAGTGATCTTGCTTAAAGTGTTCTTCAATGAATCTCCTAGTTTATCAAGGACCATTTATCTGTAGAAATTAATTGGTTATATAAAAGTTATGAGTTTTTTAAGCTAATTTTCTTTTTCTTAAATCTTTTAAGAAATCTACTGTAACATCAAGTTTTTTTGCTAATCTTTTTTGGATGGGGCCTTTTAAAGAAAAATCAAAATATTCTCGTAACCCATTTATATTTAATCCCTGAAAAGCCAATAAAGCTTCATCTGGAACCCCATATTCATTAGCAACTTTTGACAACCCTTGATTCTCTAAATTTGTTAGAAATTCATCATTTGGTTTGGGCTCATAACCCAAATATTCTTTTGCTTCTTCTACACCATATTGAAGTAATAGTTCTAATCCTACTGCTGATTCTAGGTCATTTAAATCTTCTGCAGGAATTTCTTCTCCTTCAAGGTCATAATTCAGAACACCATTCATAACAGAGTATTCTAATTCAACTTTCCATTGTTTAGTATCTGTATCTTTAACAAAATTACCTTTCTGTCGATATTCCTCATGATATTCAGTACCACGAATTAGTTTTTTAATTTGTTTTGATAAACCATCATATGTATCATCTTTTAACGAAATAGAATCCACCGTTTTAAAGAAATTACCCATATAAATCGTTGAACAGAGATAAGTTATAAACATTATTGTACAAGAAAACTACTATTAAACAAACATAACTACTAATCCCATGATTAACATCACTACAGAAATAACAAAATTCATAACTTT
>JABHRR010000026.1 GCA_018670095.1 Candidatus Woesearchaeota archaeon | reverse complement strand
AATTTCTTTTTCTCAGTTACCATTGATTGAACATTATTATTTTCTAAGAAACTAAATAATTGTGAATAAATTAATTCTACTCCTTTGATAAAATCTTCAGGATTACTATTAGTATCTGCTGATTTCAAAGCAAGATTAAAATTATCAACTACTGGCAATAATTTGAAAATTAAATTTTTATTTGCCAATTCTTTCATTTCTATAAAACGTTTATCAACTTGCTTTCGATAATTTTCAAACTCTGCTTGTTTTCTTTGCAAGAGATTTCTCATTTCTAACAATTCGTTTTTAGGTTCTTGTTTTTCTTCAGTCCCGTTTTCTTTTTGTTTTTCTTCATCCATTTTTTATTGAACCTCAAATTCTTTTTTTCTATTTTCCATTTCTTTATCAAATATTTCTTGCCCAGTTTTAGTGTAAAACTGGTTTGATTTTTTTCGATAATTATATCCTTCTTCAGGAGTATTCCCATAATGTTTCAAATCACTATAGAACTGCTCACTAAAAGCATCAGATAAAGCATCAGCATCAACTAAAAGTTGTTTGCCTGCATCAATTAAATTTTCTTGAAATTTATGAGCAACAATAATTCCTATAATTCTTTTAATATCACTTTCATTATAACCCGCTTCTAATAATACTTTTTCAACAATTGGAGGAGCACATTCAATGTGTAATTTCATCCCTTCAAGTCTTTCTTCACGCTGATCACTTTTCTGAAGATTTACAGGAACGTCTGCCCAACCAACATCATGTAATATTGCTGCTGGAATTAAAATATCTTCATTACCTTGCTCTTTTTCTAATAATAACTCCATGGCTTTAACAACGCCTTGAGTATGAATTACAAAATCTTTCTTTGCCCCTTGTTTCAAATAGGGTAAGGCAAGTTCCAAAATTTTTTCAAATTTTTCTTTCATTTTAATGGTCTCTTTGTCAACTTTAAGTCAACGTAGAGTACTTAGAACGCATCTAGTATATAAAGTTTTTGGAAAATATTTATATATCTGAAAAGAATTCTTGTTTTATGAGCCAAAAAGTAACCATCATCAGAATTAGAAAAATTGCCTCTCCAAACATTAATCAAGAATTGCAGTGGATGGGGAATTCTTTAGGTTTGTTTAATGTTAGAGATAGAGATAGTAGTTGCTTCCGAGTCTTTATTACATTAGTAAGAAGAGCCAGACAAAACAAACATGCTACTTCTGATGAAATTGCTGAAAAATTAAATTTGTCTAGAGGAACAGTAGTTCACCATTTAGCGAAATTAATGGAATCAGGAATTGTTTTGCGAGAAAAAGAAGGATATATTCTAAGAGAAAGTAACATGCAGGACCTGATTAAAGACTTACATCACGATATGGAACGAATGTTCACCGAGCTAAAAGATGTCGCTAAAGAGATTGATCTAAAGTTGGGTTAAAGTTCTTATTTAGAAAGTAGATATAACGATGTTAAGTTTCAGAGGGTTTATCAAATAACGAGCTCATTGTCTTTTTGAAATAATTAAAGGTTTTGTATTGAAATGATTGAAAACCAAACTCATTTCCAGCAGTAACATTTTTCTCGATGTCGTCCCAGAAAACAACATCTTCTTTTTTAAAATGATATTTTTGTTTTATTTCTTTATAGATAAAAGAGAAAAATTCTTGTTGTGGTTTTTTAGATTTTGCATCAGCGGAGGAAATAATTTCATGAAATACTTCATTAAATTTCATTTTTTTAGTCATAAATTTTGTCCTATATTTTTCTTGATTGGTTGCTAAAATTGTTTTGATATTTTGGCCATGAAGTTTTTTGATATAACTAATCATCTTCGCATTAGGTCTATCTTCAGTTTTAAACCAAAATTCTAGAAATTCATCTGCTGATTTTTTCCAGCCCCATTCTTTCAAATGCGGTTGAATTTCTTTTTTAAGATCTTTTTTACCAATCAAGCAATCATTGAATTTTTCATTAAAGAAGGGTTGAACTTTTTCATGTGAGATACCATACTTTTTTTCAAGTTTAACAGTGAAATATTCAAAATTTATGACTACCCCGTCAGCGTCAAAAACCACACATTTTACTGCCATTTTAGAAATGAGTCAGTACTAGATTAAAAATCTTTCTCCCTAACATCAATTACAAGATTAACAAAGTTATGTTTCAGAGAGTTTACCTTAGATTGTAGCACGTAAGTGAATATATCCCAAAAATTTTAAATAGCAATAAATTCTTCTGATTATTATGGCTTATAAAATTAGAGTTATAAAAAGTGGTAAAATTTATCCAAATAAACTAACTGTTTTGAAAGGATTATTTTGCAAAGAAATATTTTCCATGGAGGTTGGTTTGAATCCCGATTTAACATCACTATTTGAAAAACAATTTTTTATCAAATTGGTTGAGGGGCATCCAGAATACAATGATATTTCTAGAGAAGGGATAAGTTTTATTCAGTTGGATCTTGAAACTTATGATAAATTAAAGAAAGCCAAAGATTATCTTTTGATGCATGATCTTTTTAAGAAAAATATTAAGAAATTTCTTGAAAAGTTGGCCGAGAATACGTTTGATAACGTAAAAGTAGCATACTTTGGAGTTAAAGCTGGTCGTATTGGCATCCCTGGAAAACATGTCTTAACAATAAATGGGTTTGGAAAAATACGTTTCAGAACAACGGGTCTTCATGGTATTATTAAAGAAGAAACTAACATTCGGAAAAAGTCCGGTGGTTGCGTAAGAATGAGAGGGGAAGATATCCTTAAACTTAATGAATATGTTGAAGTAGGCAAAACCATTTTAAAGATAACAACAGAATAGTTTTGCAAAGAGCCGGCACAGTATGAAGCAAATTGGCTATTTACTTTTTTTAAATCATAAAGATGTTATATCCAAACTATCAAAAATTTAAACAATAGAAAGATATCCCATGATAAATATCAAATACCATAAACAAATCTGAGTTAAGGATAACTTAAAAGAAAACATTATAAAGTAAAAAACATTCTCTTTTACTATGCATCAAATAAGTAAAGCAAAACCAAATGATTTTGAAGAAATATTTGATTTATTAAAGCAATTATTCTTAAAAAACAAAATATCTAAGAAAAAAACTAAAGAAATATTTCTAAACGAACTAAAAACAAAAAATTCTACGAAATTAGTCTTAAAAGATAAAAAAAAGACCATAGGATATGGAGCAATTAAATTTAGAAATGACATCCAAACCCAAGGAAAAATAGGGTATTTATCCGAATTGATAATTGATGAATCAAGAAGAGGAAAAGGAGTAGGAACAAAATTATTAAAAGAAATTATGAAAGAAGCAAAAAAAATGAAATGTAAAGAAATTCATTTCCCGTCAACATTCAAAAGAAAAAAAGCACATGAATTTTATAACACACTTGGTTTTAATAAAACCGCTTACTTTTTTTGGAAAAAACTTTAAATCTCCAACATCTTCTCTACAATGGGATTACTTAAATTAATTTTATACAAAGATGCGCCGCCTAAAGTTCTCGTTGAAATAACTAACTTATTCTTTTCCAAATTGGGCCAAAGTTTCTTCAAAGTCTGGAAATTAACATTCGCTTCTTTAGCAATCTCCGTTATAGGATAATCAAATTCGCTAGAATTTAGCAAAAAATCAAGTATTCTTACCTGTGGATAGTCTCCAAACGTATTAATGAGTGTTGATTTAGTCATCTAGTTACATAAAACATAACTACTATTTATACTTTTTGTTGTTGTTGGCGTTGTTTATTACAATTAAGATAATTTTTTTGTCATAGAAAGTCCAAAGAAGACCAAATAAGTAAACCCATAGTTGAATTAAATTTATAAATTAACAGAATTCCAAGTAAATTATGGATTATAAAAAAGCAATCAACACCACTAAAAAAACATTATTCGAAACACTCATAGGAGTAGGTGATGGGATCTCTCACTTATACATAACCCCCACTTATTTTAAGAAATTAACAAAAGGAAGAAGAAAAAGCCCTTGGGAAAAATTTGATAATGATAATAATTATTTCAAAGATGAAAGTTATTTTAAAGGAAAAGAAAATATTTTCTCGATTGCAAGTGTATTGGGCAATCTTGGAATGAACGCCATAATGGTCAATGGATTAATAGATAAAGTAAGTAAAGAAGATATAGGAATAGCAGCAGGGACGATATTTACAGTGTATATAGCAACAAACACAGCCAGCTTAATTTATGAGGCTAGTAAAGGAGCAATAAAAGCAAGTACCAAATTTATAGAAAAAACAAGAGAAACACATCGGACAAGTATTGAAGATAAATTCTAAACATTCTTGATCATAAAACTAAGAGCACTATTTCCCGCAGTAGAAACTAATAACACAATCGTACCAGCAATTAATACCCCAATCACCGCTGCCATAAAAAAATCTCGTTTTCTAAAGCCAAGTAAATAAGCAGCTAATGCCCCGGAATAAACCCCACTACCAGGTAAAGGAACGCCAATGAACAACGCTAAACCTAAAACGCCATACTTCTCAACGTACTTGTGAACCCTCCTCTGAGTCCTAATAACAATCTTTTGATAAATCCGATCAATAAATTTAATCTTGGTAAATAAGCCTACAAAATTATCTAAAATAAAGTAAACTATTGGCGCTAAAACAATATTAGTAATTACACAAACTAAAAATATGGTTAACAAAGAAAGTTCTGTCTTAAATACACCATAAGGAATAGAAGCCCTTAGTTCTAAGAAGGGTAATAAAGTAATCCAAATTAAATTTAATATTTCATTCATTAAGAAAAAGAAAATCTTAAGCTATTTAAACTTTTATCTTGTTGTGACAATAAGGACAGAAGATCCCTTTTAATCCTGAGAACATAAATGTAACAAATTTATATTTGCAATATGGACATTCTAAATTATTTTTGTTAATTGTACTCACCCAGCCTAATAAGAAAAAACTGATTTATAAATTTTTCCAATCAATTTTCAATTTATTTGCAGAAAGAATAAAAAAAGAAAAAAAGAAAAAAAACTCTAATCAGAAGCTAACTTCCATATAGCTTTCATACCCACAATAATTGTTCCAGGTACAACAAAAACTACAATGTTACTTAACGAAGATCTGATACAAAAACCTATTTTTGGAATTAATGCTAAGTTAACAATTCCCGCTAAAATTAAAGCTATAGCCGCAATTAAGAAAGGTTTCGTTTCTTTTGCCGTCAGATTAAATAACCCAACAATGAATCCTAAGATTGCTAAAGTAGTTACTAAAATTACAGGATCAATTAAATTTCCCCCGACACATGCACCATGAATAAAAAGTTGATGCCAATTACCCATGATAATAGCGATAACTATTCCCGCAAAGAATGTATAATGAGCGATACGATGTAATCCATAATCCACCATTTTGCTCCAAGTGCCTCTTGTCTTCTTTTTTGCCATATTAAATATCACCTCTTATGATATCCCTAATAAATTAATTTTAGTATATAAATTATTCGTTTTTTAATGGTTAATTTTATAATAAAAAAGAGTATTTCTAAACAATGATAAAATTTTCATTAGCTAAATGTAAAACAAAAGCTGCCCATTCCGCAAAACTATTGCAGAAAGGTAAACTAGATTTAGCGAAAATTAAAAAAAAATTCGAAGTAATCATGGAAACACCAATTCTTTTAGTTGTTAAAACTGAAGCTGGCGAAACTATCGTCCATAGCCATGGCGAGATTCTTTTCAAAAAGTGTACAGACATGAATCTCATGGAACAATTAGCTAAGAAGATATATGAAATTGGGTTAGAAAAATGAGAACAGTTGTTAAGATTGCTTTAATAAATAAAGAAAATAAAGTTTTATTAAATTTACGCGACAGAGATCATCCCGAAAACCCTCATTTATGGGCATTTCTGGGAGGAGGAGTTGATAACAATGAAACTGAAGAAGAAGCACTTCTCCGAGAGATTAAAGAAGAAATTGATTACGAATTAAAAGATTATAAAAAAATAAAAGAATTATTTATAGAAAAATTAGGAAAAAGAGTATTTTATGTAGGTAAAATTGATGTTAATATCGACAAATTAATTTTAAGAGAAGGAGAAAAAATCAAATTCTTTACTTATGAAGAAATTAAATCAATAAAAATTAATCCATTACATTTAGAAATTCTTAAAGAGAGATATAAAACAGGTTTAGAAAAATAAAAGAACGCCCCCGGAGCGATTCGAACGCTCGATCCCGCGGTATCTTTCTCAAAAAAGAGATAACAGCCGCGTGCTATAGCCAGACTAAGCCACAGGGGCACAATTGTCAAAAGAGGCAAATCATTTATAAATATTTCTCAATAATATTACATTAATGCAAATATCTGACAATATTGAAATTGTGGACTTATCTCTATGGATAAAAGATAAACAAACATTAATCACCACTGATATCCATCTTGGCCTAGAAGAATCAATGCATTTGAAAGGGATTATGGTCCCAAAACAACAATCAGAACTAATCATTCAATCATTTAAAAAAATATTTACTAAAGTTTCACCAAGAACAATTATTATTAATGGCGATTTAAAACATAATTTTGGTAAAAATCTGAAACAAGAATGGGATGATACTTTAAAACTGATTGATTTCTTAAAAGAAAATTGTCGAGAATTAATTTTCATTAAAGGTAACCATGACAATTTCTTGGCAACAATTGCTAATCAAAAAGGAATTAATGTTGTTGATGAATTACAAATAGATGATATTCTTCTATTGCATGGAGATAAATTGAAAGAAATAAACAAAACAGTAAAAAAAATTATCATTGGTCATGAACATCCTGCCATTTCTTTGAAAGATAAAAGTAAAATGGAAAAGTTCAAATGTTTCTTGAAAGGAAAGTATAAGAGAAAAGAATTGATTGTCATGCCCAGTTTTAATCCTCTATCCTACGGCTCAGATATATTCAGCGAAAATAAGTTCAGCCCATATTTAGACAATATTTCAAAATTTGAAGTGTTTGTTGTTGGCGATAAAGAAGTATTTGCATTTGGAAAAGTTAAGAATATTAAACAAGATTAAGTTCTGCTTTATCTATTCTCACTTCTAAATCGAACAATTTTTGTCCAAGATCTAAATTTTTTCTAGTTTGAATTTCTTGCCCAGCATCATAAGCTTGGTCATTAAGTCCAAACAACTTTTGTTTTTGTGAATCAACATAATTAGAAAGTCTTTCTGAAGTATAACCAAAGAATAAAGCCCTAACTTTAGCTCCCTTAATTGTTTCTTTTAGTAAGCCATGATATTCAGTAACATAATCCATCATTTATTCCCTCTCGCTTTCTTATTGTATCCTTTCTGTAACTTCTGATGAAAATCACAGAAGACAATTCCAGAAACAGCTTTATGATGACAACGAACACAAATTCCTGCTTTCTTCCGTCCAGAATAACTGCCTCTTCTTTCCTTGTTCAATTTATCTTGATGTAAATAATAATGTTTCAAGAACCGGTTAGGATACTTCTTCTCCTCTTTTTTTCCAGTAATTTTTTTCAATAATTTCTTAATCATTTTTGACATTGAGAACAATAATATGTCCCTCTACCACCTAAACTAATTTTCTTTAATAAATGTTTCTTTGGACATTTCTTACTTTGGTAAACCGCAAGCAATTTCTGAAAATCTCCTGCCCCTTCAATATGAGCATAATTCTCAATAGTTGTGCCATGATGTTTAATCGCTAACAGAAGAACTCTTTTAATTTGATTATAAAGTTTCTTTATTTCATCAAAAGACAAATCCCCGCATTTACGAGAAGGATCAATCCCAGCCCAATAAAGTGCTTCCTGAGCATAAATGTTACCAATGCCTACAATTACTTTCTGATCCATGATTGTCGTTTTAACATTACCTTTCTTACCCAAAATAATCTTTTCAAATTCTTTAAAACTAATTTCTAATGGTTCTGGTCCCAATTTAGATAATTCTTTCTCTAACTCTTCTAAACTTAACAACCTAATTGAACCAAAGAGACGAATAGAATTATGAGTTAACATAGAACCATCACTTAAATTAAATCTTGCCACTACAAACTTCTCAAAGAAAGGATCTAACTTCTTACCTTTAGAAACATAATGAAAATGGCCAGTCATTCTAAGATGAACTAATAAGAATTTCTTACCGCTTAATTCAATGATGATTGACTTTGCTCTTCGCCAAACTTTAACAACTTTACTGCCAGAAATCTTTTTAACATCATTATCAACAACTTTCTTATCAAGAACTTCTACATAATTAATTTTCTTACCAACTAACTTCTTTTTCAACTGTTGAACGATTGTTTCCACTTCAGGCAGTTCCGGCATTATAAAACAAAAAACCACAACAAAATATATAAACCTTTTTGATATAGCTATAATTAATGTTTAAAAAAAAGTTAAAACCCGGCAGTACGATATTACACAGTTTTAAAAGATCTAGAAAAGCATTTCTAGCAGAATATTTTTGTAGTTTTTTCCTTCTAACTTTGTTAGTAATTTCATTTGTTAAAGGAATTAACTTAAAACCAGAAATCCACTATTTAATTTTAAGTTTAAGCATCTCGGCAATTGCTTCTGTAGAACTGTCCAGATTAATGCTTAGTTACAAAATATTACCCGACAAACTGGTTGTTTCTGAAGGATTAATCAAACAAGATAAAAAAAACATTTATTTTCACCCTTTAGGTTTTGTACCCGATATAGATATCAAACAAGGAAGAATGCAAAGAATACTTAATTATGGAAGCATTTCTGTTATGATGGGGGGAAACCACTTCATCATTAAAGATCTTAATAAGCCCCATCAAGTTATAGAAATAATTGAGGATCTAATCGAAGAAAGTAAACATCCTGAAAGAAAAAGACAATAATAACTATTACAAAAACAAAAAGTTTATTAAATAGCCAACATTAACAATTTTAACAGAAAAACAGAGGTGCAAATATTATGTTAGGTCCACAACATTCAAGCCATCAACATTTACGATTTTATGTAGTTATGACTACTCTTATCATTGGAGGAATTTTTCTATTTTTGTTAATGAACAATAATACTGATGGAAATTTCAGTTTAACCAGTGCTTTAATCAGTGACACTGATGGTGAAACTAATTCTCTAGAAGAAACAGACACTTCAGAAGAATCAATTATTCCTGAAAATGAATTGGAAGAAACAGTAAGTAAGACAGCTAAAGACGGCTCACATAAAATTGATTTGTCACTTGACTTCAATCAAATTCCCAGTGTAAAAAAAGAAGCTAAATTTGAAGAAATAGAATTAAGATTTGATAATCTTGATACTAAAATCAATGTTAACAACGATAAATTAGAACTTAATAATCTGCAAGAAGTTAATTTAAAAATAAAAAACTTTGTAGGTAAATTAGATTTTAATGGTAATGGTGTTTCTTTAGAAGGAACAGCAAAAAGACTTGAAGTTAACGATATCGCTTTATCATCTTATGGAGAAATAAAAATATCTTTTAGTGATTTAAATTATGGATTCTTAAACATTAAAGATATTGAATTAAAAGAATTAGAACTTTCCAGAGGAGATGGACATTTAGCAGTAAGTGATAAACTTAGTTATTCTTTAAGTAATGAAGCAGTTAGCATTTATTCTTACAAAGGCGGATTTACAATTGACAGAAATGCCGACACCACTTTAGAAATTGATGGTTCAGCTAAAGGAGTTAGTGTCAATGGCGATTTAATGAGTTTAGGATTAAATTAATTCTTTTTATTTTAATTTTACTTTTCATTACTATTAGATAGTTAAGAATAACAATATTTATAAATGATAGTTAAAGAATATTCTTTATGCCTGAAGATAATAAACCAGCAGAAAAACAAGACCATGATTTAGAACAAATTCTAGAAGCGTTTGATCAAATCAAAGACGTCTTCCATTCTCCTAGAACGTTATCCTATGAACATGATGACGTTACAGTAAAGTATTGGAATTCTATGCTAGGATTAGCTGAAGAGAAAGGCACAGAAAGAGAATCAATAGTAAGTAGTTTCTGTCAACGATTTGACGCTAATCAAGAACAGATGGAAGATTTGTTGAGTAATAACCATAACTGGGTTGATTATAATCTCTATCACGCTTTCTCCGCGCATTGTCAACAACAGTTGGGAATGGATACAGAAAAGTTCTGGGAAAATGTTGCTGATATTACTTTTCAAGATTATAGTGATAAACAAATTGCTGTTGCAAGGAGAATCCCTTTAAAATTTACAATTAAAGAAATGAACAAACAATTTAAGAACTGGAGTAAAGTAAATGAGATTAAAGTAGAAGAATTAGAAAGAAGTAGAAATTCTTATGTAATTAAAAAGAAAACTTTACCTGAAGCACAACAAAGAACCGAACAATTAATTGGAAAAGAAGCATTGGATATGTTGCTTAGAAGAGATGACCATTATACCCATTGTTCATTTACAACTACATTTCAAAAGCTTTACAACCAACCAAATCTTTATTTGGATCAGGGCCATTCAGAAGCAGATGGCAATGAATGGAGTGAACATTATGTTCACCCTAGTTCCCCACATAGATTCAAGACAGTTGAAAACTTTTATTCTTTCTTATCTTCATTGAAGAGTTTTGGCAGAAATTGTAAAACCTATTTTTTACCTTGGTTAGTAAATAAGGAACTTAAAAATGCCGTATTTGAACAAGAACAAACTATCAGTGAAAGTAAAAGACATTTAGAACTTACAAATGCCAAATTAGAAAGAAGACAAGAAACAATTATGGATTTGTTAAGTAATATCTCAGAAATTAGAATGACTGGTGAAAGACACGCCATCAGAGGAACTTTGGATAAAGCTTTTGAAGAAGATAAAAAAGAGATAATGGGATTCATTGCCCAACAAATTAATTTTGTTTATGATTTTTATAAAGATAATAGTTCTGTTTATGAATTTTTAGTTGCATCCTGTGAACCATTTGGAATAAAATCAGAAAATTTATCCGACCCAGAAACTATTTACAATCAATTACGTAATGTTACTTTTAACAGTTCTGAAAAAGAAAAGAAAGAAGAAAAAAATGAAACTTCAGATCAAGAAGACCTTCTTGAAGAATTTGATTTGTCAGACATGTTTGATATATTTGATGAAATTGTAAAAAAAGATGTTCACTTAGATTCTGCTTTTGAACAATTTAATGAAATTAAAAAACAATATCATCAAACTCTTAACGAAAATAACCTGGACAATTTTGATCCATTTAGATTATTAATAACTCTCAAAGGCACACAAGAAAAAATGGATTCAATTAATAGAAGAATTTCTAAGATGGGTGAAGTTGGTTTTTTAGATGAAGTTAAATTATCTGCTGCTGCTGAAGAGGGCATTAATCAAGCTAAAATAGAAAAAAGATCAGACATTACAATTAATCTTAAATTAGATTATGACCCTGTGATTAGTACAAACAAAGATGCTTTAGTTTACATGATTAAAGATATTGTTTCAAATATGATTGACCATGGTAAAGCTTCAGAAGGAACAATTGTTAGTCGACTTCCAACTAAAGTGGACGAAAAAGATTACGAAACAGAATTACCATATTATGATTTATTTAATTTCAATTCATTCCCAGTACTTTATTTAGGATTTAGTGACAATGGAAATAGTATCTCTCCAGAAAAAGCGACAGAGATTAACCAATATATTACCAGTGGCATTGGAGAAACTAAAAATATTTCTTCCAAAAAAGAAAAAACAGGTGAGAATGAAAGTGGATTTGGCACAAAAAATCTTCACCAAATTTCAGGATTACATGACATAAAAGTTCACTATGCCCCTTCCAAAACAGGAACAACTATCGATTGTTATTTTGGTAGATTAGAAATATAATCCTAAAAAGAAAGAAAGAAAAAATTATCAAATCTTATTATCGACGTTTCTGATCAAGTGCTTGATAAATTTTTGACAAATCGTGGTCAAAATTTTTTGAAATTTCTCTTAACCGAGGTATTTTATTTGGAGTTGCCAATTTATACATTTTACAAATACGATCAACATCAACTTTAGCTTTCTCAGCAATCAATAATAAAACATTTTCATACTTATCTTGTGTATCCATAATATCCATTGATTGTCTAACTTGACTAGGATAACCGGTATTAAAAATAACTACTCCACCGTTATTTAAGTAATGTTGAAAATTAGAATCAAAATAAAGTCCTTCTGTAGATTTTTTAGATTCTTCACTCTGGATCATATTAAAATCTAATAAAGAATCTAATCTTGCATCAGGAGAAGCACGTTGATACTTTGCTAACTCTTCTTGTGCTACAGCAGTATTTGGACAAGAACAAATAGTAACTTGATTTCCTAAATGTCTTTGAACTGCGTTAGTTCTATTATCTAAATTCTCAAGATCATCTTCAACAATTAAAAAAATGTGTTCAATACCTTGATACCTAGTAACATCTTCAGAAACTGTATCTAATGTCTCTAAATCTACATGATAAGATTTTGGTCCGTCATCCAATTCATATGCCATATTATTCTCCTTAAATATAAGTATTCACTACTACCAAATAGTCTGCATTTAAAAACATTTATGTCCTCAAGCATATAATCCAAATAAGAAAAGCTTAATAAACACAAAAATAATACTAATTAAAAAGAGAATGATGTTAAAAACAATTACTAAATTTACACCTGTAAAAGTTTTAGAAAAATTTGAAGATTTCTTATTAGCAGATTATTCCAGAACAAAAAAATTTATTACTAAAAGCAATCCGGAAGTGCTTGAAGAGATTTCTAAAAAGAAAGCTTTAGCTATTTTCAAAAGAACTATTAACGATACTCCTGCTTATGCTTCATTTATTAATAGAAAAAGAATAAATCCCAGAAAAATAAATTCAATTAATAAATTTAACCAATTAATTCCGGCAACAGACAAAAATAATTATATTAAAAAGTATTCTTTTGAAAAACGTTGCCGAGAAGGTCATTTACCAAGGTTAGGTAATGTTGATGAAAGTGGTGGCACATCAGGAGTAGCAACTAATTGGGTGCATTCTTTCAGTGAAGAAACACACTTATTCAAAGCAATCCAATTTGAGTTCAATTATGTCTTTGAAGGAGATAAAAAAGATTTTATGGTTATTAGCGCCTGGTCAACAGGACCTTGGGCTACCGGCATTAAGTTCTGTGAAGCGATGGAACGTCTATCTCTAGTAAAGAATACCGCTACTGACCCCGAAGACGTTGTTAAAACGTTAAAGATGTTTGGTAATAAAAGAAACTATTTGATTAGCGGGTATCCACCTTTTGTTAAAAATCTAATTGACAATTATGATAAAAAGATTAAATGGAAAGATTACAAAATTGATTTGATTACCGGTGGAGAAGGAGTAACATTAGAATGGGTCCATTATATTAAAAATAAATTAAAAAAGGGAGCTAAAGTAGTTTCTTCGTACGGCGCATCCGATATTGATATTGGGGTTGGGTTTGAAACGCCTTTATGCTTCTTCATTCGCGAACTAATTGCCAAAAATCCACAATTGAAACAAGAACTTTTCGGCCATGAAGATTTACCAATGGTTTTTCAATATAATCCTACTATGCATTATATCAAAGAGGTTGATGCAAAAGATGGGAAAAAAGAGTTTGAAATTACTGTTCTGGATAAATATGCTATTTCCCCTAAAATAAAATATAACCTTCACGATGAAGGAAGAAAATTTTCATTCAATGAACTATTAGCAATCATCAAGAAACACGAACCAAAATATTTGCAGAAATTTTCTAAGAAAAAGGAAAATATAGATAATATTCTAAAACTGCCTTTCCTCTGCATCTTTGGCAGAAGTGATGGCACTTTAAGTTTTGACGGTGCTAATGTCTTTCCGGACCAAATTGAAGATGCAATCTTAACAGATAAAGAATTAGAAAAGAAAACTAGCCGATTTAAAATGGAAAGGAAACATAATAAAAATCATAATGTTGAGTTCCATGTCCATGTAGAACTTAAAAAACAATACAAACAAACCCCTAAATTAAAAAACAAGTATGTTAATAAAATATTAACCCATTTACTAGAAGTTAACCCTGACTTTAAAGAATCCGTTACCAAAAATAAAACTTTAAAACCAGTAGTCAATCTTTATCATTATGATCAAAAAATCTTCAAAAGGGACGATTCAAAAGTAAAAAATATTTATATTTTAAAGTCCGAATAGTTTTTTTCTTAATAATTATCTTGTTTAAAGAAATTATACATCACATGATTAACTTTTTCAGCATTGTTAACAATGGCAAGATGATGTGCCCCTTTTAATATTTTTAAATGCGCTTTTTTGTTAAGATCTTTGATTATCCGCGAATATTTTGCAGGAACAACTTGATCTTTCTCACCGCCAATAACTAAGATTGGTCCCGTAAAATGTTTTAAAGTGTAATCAATCCGTTTCTGATTCTTAAAAACATACTTTTCTAGATTATCTAAAGACCTAACCATACTTCTTAACGGAGTTAAGTGTAATAAATGAGAAATCAGGTTAATGTTTTCTTTAATTCCATCCTGTGACAAATCAATATCTTTTAAGTGGAAAAAATGTTCTCTTTTAGTCAATTTATGTTCAGAAATAAAACGTAAAAAATGAGTCACATAAGGACAATGATTCAATAAATGGTTGTGTTCAAAAGGATAAGTACTAGCAGTTTCTATTAACACTAAAGAATGTGGTTGTCTATTTTTGTAACGCATACAATAATTAATAATAATTGCCCCGCCAATACTATGCCCAACTAAAGAAAAATTCTTAATTCTTTCTTTCTGAAGAATTCGATAAACATCCATCGTAAAACGATATAATTGATATTTCTTAAATTTTTTAGGTGCTCCAGATAATCCGTGACCTCTCAAATCCAAAGCTATGATGGAATAACCTTTCTTTTTGAAATATTCAATTTCTTTTTTCCAAACAGTCCAGTTACCACCAACCCCATGCAAAAACACTAAAGTGTGCGGAGTTGTACCTTGATGATACTGATAAAAAATTTTTGTAAAATCGAATGAACGAATAGTTTTCCCTTCCATTAAAACAAAAATTCCTCCGTTAATTCAGAACATTTATTTAAAAGATCTAGGTGAATTATTTTTTCTCTAACAGACTTAACTTTAATATTACTAGAATTTTTATTCTCCTCAACCCAATTTCCTACAGTGTTAATCTCTTTTTGTAAGAAATCTTGAAGATGTTTTTTATCCTCAATGTTATAATGTTTAATCTGATCCAATAAAGCATGAAAATGTGCTTCCTCCTGCAAATTAGAGGGTACTTTTTCTAAAAGAACTTTTTTTAAAGACATCTTTGCATCACCAACTTAAGTAAAGTCAATATTGTTAATAAATGTTATGGAAAGATTAATCAGATCAAACTAATCCTTTCTTCTGTAATGCTTCTTTTCTAACTTTCCTTCTTAACCCAGCATATTTGTCATCTAAAGAAAATTTAGGTGGCCGAGGTAGAATTGCTTTTCCACCACACTTACATTCCTCAGTAAGTGTATAATTATTACAAGAAATACATTTGTGAATATGTTTTGCCATTTTAGTTCTTGTCTCTTTCAAGACTAGCTTCAGAAATTTTATCTTTAAATTTCTCTAATATGCTTTCAACTTTTTTAAAGTTTTTCTCAGCAGGTTTATAATCAACATCTTCAATAATAATTTTGTATCGGCCTGCACCTAAATAAAACAATTTAATAGTAGGAGAAGCACTTTCAATTTCTAATAAAATTTCTCTAATCTTCTTTACTCCCTCAGAAGCATAAGTCTTAACATTAATTTCACCCTCAATGGTAATTCTTTCTGGTCTAAACTTATCTAAAATCACTTTAGTTAATTCTTTTGCAATTACTTTATCTACTCCCAGTTTCATTAAATCAGCATCTCCAGAAGCAACATCTTTAAAACATAAATAAAGATAAGAATACTCTTCAAAAACTTTATCACTAACTTGTCGATAAATTTCTTCCGTTTTTTGTCCTAATCTTTTAGCAATGGTTTTTAGAATACTTTCTGCTTTAAGTTCAGCTTTAGTTTCTTCCAACTTTTCTTTTCTTTGACTAGAATTTACTCTTCTTAAAGATAAATCAATATGTCCTCTTTCTCGATCAATTCTGAGAACTTTACAAACAATTTGTCTGCCAATAGAAACATAATCTCTTAAATTTCTAATCCTTCCTGGAGATACTTCTGAGATGTGAACCATTCCAGAATCATTATATTCTAATAAATCCACGAAAACAGAATTAGGATAAATCTTAGTAACTTTACATAATACTATTTCATCAGGTTCAGGTATTCCTTCTCGTTTGTAAAACATAGATACTTAAGAAAGGAGCGTATTTATAAATGTTATTGGAAACATTTATTAAAAATCATTTATTATTCTAACTTAGAAGATGCACCCAAACTATGCTCCAAAAGAAGTATTTGAACAGATTCTAAAGTGGGCAGTGATTCCCACATTTGATTTAGTGATTGAACATGGCAATAAAGGAGTGATTTTAGTTAAAAGAACAATTGCCCCTTACCAAAACCAATGGGCTTTACCCGGGTTAAGAATGTTCAAAGGAGAGAATATTAATGACACA
Source organism: Candidatus Woesearchaeota archaeon (assembly GCA_018670095.1). Lineage (GTDB taxonomy): Archaea > Nanobdellota > Nanobdellia > Woesearchaeales > GW2011-AR9 > JABJOX01. The sequence goes on along the minus strand of JABHRR010000026.1, from coordinate 1,702 downwards.
TTAAAAAGAATCGCTCAACAAGAATTAAAGATAGAAATTAATCTTGATAATAAACAATTCTTAGCCCAATTTGTGGGCAAATTCAAAACTGAACAAGACAGACAAGATATCTCTTCAGGATATGTTGTTAAAGTTAATGAAGAACAAGAATTAAAGTTAAACCCAGAACATTTCTCTGCAATGATGTTAGTTAATTCAATTGATGAAATCCCAAAAAATATTGGTGCAATGTATAAATTCTATTTAACAAAATATTTTGCATTAAAAGAAAAATGATTTATTCTAATACTTAGAATTGCGAAGCTATTCTAATACTTAGAGTAATTGTAGATTATTCCAATACTTCTAAAACTCTTGCAGAAATTCTTGATTTGCCACCAGTAGGGTAAGCAACTTCGTTATTACAAACTAAACATTTTACAATATGACTAGCACTACCATAAATGATTTGTTCATTTTTACACTTTGAACATCTTACTTTAATAAATTTGCTATTTCCCATTTTTATACAAACTCCACTTTCTTAGCTCTCATCCCAGAATGTTGACAACTAATTTTTTTACAAATAGCACAAGCGTACCTTAAATCAGTTTTTTTGGTATTCTTTGCTCCTGTACGTTTAAATTTAGTAATTGCCGGTTTTGAATATCTTCCCAAATTGCCTACTCCTCTAGCTAATCCTCTCTTTTTTGCTCTAACTTTTGAACCTTTAGTTAAAGGACTAGCAGTCTTACGCTTAGTCTGAGAAACTTTGTGATTAGTATGCTTTTTACAAGTCTTACAAAGCCTTTTCATAGTCTTGGGTATTTTCATGATAACCTCTTAGAATTAGGCTTATTTATAAATGTTTTGGGTACTATAGAAACTCTTGGACATTCTTAAAAACAAAGATTTTTAGGGAGGTCCAGAATTTCAAAGAAATTCTCGTATGTTCTTAAAATCAACTTTTACAAACTTCTTAAAATCTAATCCCCTATCTTTCAATTCTTGTAAAGCCAACTTCACATGACTACTGCCTTTCGGAACAGTAAATCCTGCTTGCATACTTAAAAAATTAAGTTGTTTTAAAGCGGCTTCTCTGGCTAATACAGAAGCAGCAGCAACTTCAAGATACTTTGATTCTGCTTTCACTTCCCTAATCTCGCCAACATTACATCCAGGATATTTATCAACAACGTGTTTCCCTGGTTGAAGATAATTTGCACATTCTTGATGATACTTATTCAACATCTCTGTGATCTTACCACTTTTATTATACTTTTCAGGCAGGATACTTTTAATTTCACAAGGGACAATCCTCCTAATTTTATCAGCCATAGTCATAATCTCTTTATCACTCAACTTTTTACTATCAGCAACACCTAACTCTTGCAATTTTTCTCTTAATCCTTTATCAGCTTTAACGGCTGCTACAACTAACCCACCAAAAGTATCCCCTTTCAAAGATTCGTCACTACCAATCATCCAACCAGTTTCTTTACGGAACTTAATTTCTTTTTTTTCATCCAAAGTTCCAACTCCTCTTTGTGATAATAAATCTGTAATTTTATCTACCGCTTCCGCTTTTCCTTGTAATAATAATTTCTCAGATTCGTATAGAATTAAGGTAACATTATCTTTTTGATAACGAATAACTTCATAAATCGTTTTCGGAGCAAGAGGAGTAAACCCTAGTTTCTTTAATGTAACTGCATCCTCTTTT
>JABHRR010000025.1 GCA_018670095.1 Candidatus Woesearchaeota archaeon | reverse complement strand
TTCTTTCTTTCTCAAGATGGGAACTGCTAGTAATACTAAAGATAAAACAATCATACTTAAGACAACATAAATTAAATAGATTGTTCGGTAAGGATTGTTCCAATTAACAATATATCCTCTAAAGATGAACCAGGAAAAAATGAGAACGGCAATAGTTTGAAAGTATACTGCCCGATACGGAGAACGATGTTTAGGATGAAGCACTGCAAATTGTTTAGGGAATAATTTATCTGCAGACATCGCCCGAATAAGTCGTGAACCAACGATGGGCCATCCTGCCGACGCACTGATGGAAACTAAAACTACACCCAGAATAATGAAATTTTGTCCGAAATTGCCTAAAGTTTTCGCAGCCTGTACTGCAAAAGGTCGAGGATTATTAATATAATCATGATAACTTACTGTGCCAAACGAACTGATAACATAAATGGTCATTAAAACTCCGCTAATGATCATTGCCCAAACCATCAGTTTGTATAACTTTTTTGGTTCTTTAACTTCGTTAGCCATATAAGTAATAATTTCAAAACCGAAAAATGATTCGCTGATTAAAAATAAAGATAAACCTAAGAACGCAAAAATTCCTCCTCCTTCACTTCGAAAGAAAGGTTTAAACAATTCTAAATCGAAAGGACTTTTAACCATTCCCGAAAAGAGAGCAGGGAAATCAATGAATGAGGGTAAAGTCATTAATACTAAGACAACTAAAGAAATTATTCCAAAAACAACTAAAACCGTAGCACCAAAATTAATCCCTCTAAAAGCGAAGTAATTGAAAGCGATTACGAGAACAATTGTGAAGATAATTCTTAAAAGAAAATAATTTGGAAAACTTACCGGAAGAAGATATTCGGCAGCGGCAACAATACCTAATGCCATCCCAAAATTTCCTGCAACCCAAATTAACCAGCCAGCAAAGAATGAACCAGCTCGACCATAAGCACGTTTACAAAATTCATAAGTTCCGCCAGAAGTTGGATGTAATGAAACTAATTCTCCAATGTAAAGCATCATAAATGTAGCAATCACAAATAAAGCAATCCAAGCAATGATTGATGCTGCGCCGGAATAAGCGATACCATAACCGGGAACGAAGAATAATGAACTGCCTAAAATAGAGTTGATTAAGATTAAAAGGACTGTTGGTGAAGAAAGTTTTTTTATAGTTGTTGATTGACGAGAATTAACTTCAACTTCTTTTTTACTAGTTTTCTTTTTAGTTTTAGAAGAATCTGTAGTCAAATATTTCCAAAACTTTTTAACATCCATAATCTACCTCTTTTTTTTAATTAGTTTATATATTAGGAATAGTTTATTATTTATAAAAGTTTGTTAATAGTAACTTTTAAATATGCCTAAAATTTACTTCTGATTATGAATCAGTTTTGGGAAAAGGTTGAACATTGGAATGCAAGACTAATTCCGCCTGCAATTGTTGGATTAATTTTTGTTATTGTGGTAGAATTAATACCTTATTTCAAAGATTTTGCTCACCATTATCATACTTATATTCTTGGACTAGATTATGTCATTCTCGCTATTTTTGCTGTTGATTTGACATTTTTAGCGGTTAAAGCCAAAACATGGAAATTCTTTTTCAAAAATTATTGGTTGGATTTTGTCGCTGTAGTCCCTTTAGTCATCGTCTTTACAGTCTTAAGCAGAATTTGGCGAGCAGTCAGTGCTGCTGGTCAATTAGGACTCGGTCAATCAATCCTACATTCCTCATTAGAAGTGCGTAAAGGTGTTTCTGTCGCAACAAGGGGAGGAAGAATTGCTAAATTTGTTCGATTAGGTGCAAGATCCATTAGGGTTATTACCAAATCAAGATTGTTTACAAAGTTAACACATCACACTGACCGACACAAACCTAAGAATAAAAAGAATTTACATAAAGTTCTAGAAAAAAGACAGTCTAAGAAAAAAGGAAGAAAAAATTAATTATTTCTTACCGTAAATGAATATCTCTGTTTTGAAGAATCTTCTTTTCTTATTGTAGGTTACAGATAACTTCTCTTTCTTAAACAAAGCCAGCATCTTCTTCTTATCTTCAACTAATAAAGCGTTAGGAGTCATGTTCATAAAATTGTTTTTCACATAAAAACAAAACTTGCTTTTCTTGTTTAAGATCTTTTTAACATTGTGAACAAATTTAGCTACATCTTTAACATGTCCCAAATCATTGAAAGAAATAAAAGAATCTACTTTTCCTGCTGATGGAACATTTAATGTTCTCAACAAACGAACGTCAACATGTTTTCTATCTTCAGAAGAAACTTTTTCTTTAAACACTTTGATTTCTTCTTTTGACTGATTGGCAATAATTATTTTACGGAAAGGTGTTTTCTCTTTAATAATCTCCTGAGTAAATGTCCCCATTGGAGAATTAAAAATCATAATTGAAGATTTCTTATTAAACGGACCAACCAAAGAAATAATTTTATTGAACGTTATTTTAGGCAAAGGAAGTTTATGAAAATGGTGTGAAAACTTAGCTACAAAATTTCTTCGTAAAGTAACATATTTCTTATCATAAAATAGTTCAATAGCAAAATATGCTGGAATACCAAAAGCAATTAATCCTGCAGAGATCCGCAGAATATCAAAAGCACTATGAGTTTCTTTGATAAACATCACTAACAAAAAGATCATAAACAGAATAGTAATAAAAGGACCAACTTTTCCAAAAACAACTTTATAGGGTCGTTTTAGTTCCGGTCTTTTGAAACGTAAGATAATAAGGCTTAACAACACTGCAGAATAAACAACCAATATTAAAGGAATTAACATGTGCAATAAAGTTTCATACGAACCTGCCCCTACAATTACTAAAATTGAAACTACTACAACCTGAAACATAATTGAAACGTAAGGGCTTTTATGTTTTGGATGAATTTTTGCAAACTGAGTAAAGAATAATTTATCTTCTGCAATTGACATCAATAATCTTGGTGCGGTAACAATCCATCCAGCAGTGGCACCAATCACAGAAATAAAAATTAAGATTGAAAATATAATTCCCCCTACTGCTCCAAAATGTGCGCCCCCTAAATCTTTCAGTGGAGCAACCGATTCAGAAAATTCTCCCCAAGGAATAGTTCCCATTGCCGTTAAAGCCAAAAAGAAAGATAAAATTGCGATAATAATTGTACCATAAATTAATGCTTTAGGCATGATTTTAGAAGGATTCTTTGTTTCTGCGGAAAGAAAAATAGCACTTTCCCAACCAAAGAACGTTTCGGCAATAAAGAAAATTGCTAGAAGAATGTTCATTGTTGGAAAAACAAAGAAGGGATCAAAATTTCCAGGTTTGAAATTAATAAATCCGGGAATGATGATAGCAGTAACTGCAGTCAAAGTAATAATCGCAAACGTAACCAAGACAACTGTCGAGGTCTGCATTCCTCTAAAAGCAACATAGCTAAAGATAATAATTAAGAAAATTGCAATTGGGATGTAAGTGAATGAATACTTAATAGGAATTAAATATTGTAAGGCCCCTAACAAAAGCATAGCAATAGTAACACTACCAGCAATAGAAGTCGTCCAGCCGATTACAAAACTCCAAAACCTACCAAAAGTTTGTTTCGCAAATTCATAAACGCCGCCAGCTTTAGGAAACATAGAAACCAATTCGCCGAAGCACATCGCAATGTAAACAGAGATCAATGATAAAATCCCCCACGAGATTAAAGATGCAGGACCAGCATGTTTTGCTCCTGCTGAAGTAAGGAACCAAATTCCTGTACCCATGATGGAGTTGATGGTAATTAAAAGGATTACTCTGAAACTTAAAGTTTTCTTCATAGTTTTTTCGTGCGGTTGAACTTTTCTGATTTTTGCTTTTTTAACTTGCTTTCTTACTCTAATAAACCTTGGTGCTCTTGCTCCAAATCTAAGTAACCTTAACAAACGACCATACCGAGCGAATCTAGCAAACCGAGCAATTCTGGCTAAAATCCGAACTCCTCTTAATGCTCTAATTAAAACAAGACCTTCAACACCTAAAAAGATTAAGTTGAAAGGAATAGTAGCAATAATATCAAGAATATGTTTTTTCACAAATGGGAAAAAATGAGGCGTTTCAAACCATCGATAATACAAATCAATTGCAAAAATAATAATCACATAAACGTCAAAAATGTCAATGAAAAGGGCCATTCCTTTTCCCACACCATAAAAAAGTTCAATGATGGTAACAACAAGAAGCATAACTAAAGAAGGGGGAATTAATAGTTGAATGTTTTTATCTAAATTACTTCTCGCCATGTTCTAAACCTCTTTTTATGGTTATTAGTATTTTTTACAGGTATTTAAATCTTTTTACCATGGATAAAGACGTGTCTCCATAATAAACCCTGTTTTTTAACAACATCAACTTTAAAACCAGCTTCTTTAAACATCCGTTTAAGTTTCTTCTCATCGCCAACCCAAGGCACGTTAGGAATAAAGTAAAAGAAACGATCATAATCTAAGAAAACTACTCGTCCACCTTTCTTAACTTTCTTACCCAAATGTTTCAAAACAATCTGGGGTTTTTGTAAATAAGATAAAGTTCCAGTAGAAACTAAAACATCAATCTTTGGCATTTTAACTAAAGTATTGAAATGGTCCAGATGTTTATGATGAAAGAATTTTACGTGAGTATACTTTTTCATGTGAGAAGCGGCAACTCTAAGGTTATGTTCAATAATATCAAAAGCATAAACTTTTCCGTGAGGAAGAACTTTTTCTGCTAATCTCCGAGTAACTGTTCCCACGGAACAACCAAATTCAAGAACGTTTTTATTTTTCAATTCTCCTAACATTAAAAAGATACGTTTTCTTAAACTGATAGGAAAGAAAATATTTTCAAAAAGAACTAAAATGTATGATAACCTTTCATTAACAGCATAAATTGCTTTAGCATCGTGATACATTTCAACTAAGAAGTAGGCAGGAATCCCTAAGAACATTAATGATAAAGCTACTTTTAAAATCTGTACTGCGCCCGGAGTATGAGTTAACCACATTCCGATCAAAAAGAACATGAATAAAGCGATTACTATCGGACCAACTTTACCAAAAGGAACAGTGAAGTAACGTTTCTGATGCGGTTTCTTATATCTTAGAACAACTAAGCTAATCAAAACAAAAGAGTAAGCGATAAGGACGATTGGAACTAAAAGATGTAACATTGTCGTATAAGAACCTGCCCCAACAATAACGAGAATTGTAGTGAGAACTGTTTGAAAAATAATTGCTCGGTGCGGTGTTAAATTTTTAGGATGAATTACGGCAAACTGTTCCATGAACAACTTATCTTTCGCCATTGCTAATAAAAGTCTGGGCGCAGAAACTACCCAACCAGCCACAGAACCAATAATGGCAAAGTAAACTAAAATAGTAAAAACTGTACCTCCCCTTAAACCATAATGTAAAATTCCTAAATCGGTTAATGGCGCTGAAGAAGTTCCAAAGATTTTCCAGGGTATCACGCCCAAAGAAGTAATAACAAAAGTTAAACTAATAATGGCAATGATGACTGTACCCCAGATTAAAGCTTTAGGCATTACTCTTTTACCATCTTTAGTTTCTTCGGATAGAAAAGTAGCAGTTTCCCAACCAAAGAAAGTTTCGGCAATTAAGAAAATTGTTAAGATTAAAGAAGAAGCAGGGGCAACAAAGAACGGTTTAAAATTGCTAAGTTGAAATTTAAACAATCCGGGAATTGTTAAACCTAATATTGCTCCTAAAGTGATGAAAGCAAAAATGACTAACATTTTTGCACTGGTTTGCATTCCGCGAAAGGCAATGTAATTGAAAAGGAAAACCATTGCTAAAGATAAACCAATCTTAATCCAGATCGAACCAAAAGGAAAAACATATTGAACTGCACCAACAACCAACATCGCAATGGTAACGTTTCCAGCAATAACAGTCATCCAACCAATGATGAATGAAAAGAATCTTCCATAAGCTTGTTTACAATATTCGTAGATTCCTCCCGACTTAGGATACATTGAAGAGAGTTCTCCGAAACACATGGCGATATAAATAGAAATGAATGAAAGGATTAGCCAAGAAATTAATGATGCCGGCCCTGATGATCCTGCACCAACAGCAGGTAGGAAGAAAATCCCGGTACCCATAATAGAGTTAATGGTGATTAAAAGAATTGCTGGATAACTTAATACTTTCTTTAACTGAGCCATATTATTTGTAGTCTGATTTTAAAATTGACATTGCAACTTGGTTTTGCCATTTATTATGTTTAAAATGCGTTTCTCTAAGTAACCCTTCAACTTTAAAACCATTTTTTTTAAGAACTTTCTGAGAAGCTATATTTGGTTCAAAAGCGTCAGAACTAATCCGATGCAATTTTAATTCTTTGAATCCAAATTTTAAAATCAAGTCAACTGCTTCTGACATGATTCCCTGGCCCCAATGTTTCTTTCCTAACCAATAACCAAGAACCGCATTCTTGTGTTTTAAATCTATTTCATTTAAACTAATACCACCAATAGCATTATTATTTTCTAGATTTGTGATAACAAAAAAATATCCTTTTTTATTTTTTGATTTAAGATGACAACGACGAATAAACTTTTTAGCACCATCTTTTGGATAAGGATGAGGAATTCGTAATGTCCATTTAGCAATCTCTTTATCTTTAATATTATTGTAAATATTATCAGCATCAGAAAGTTTAGGGGTTCTAATTTTAATTGTTTTACCAATAAATTCCAATTTATCCACCTCTTTTAAGTTAAAGAATGTTTTTTTATTTATAAAAGTTCGCAAGATTTAAATAGAACAAAGAAGTATTAAGAAATATAAAAAAGAGGTGAGTATAATGACAGTAATGGGAACATCTGCAGTTGCAGGAATGACTGGAATAGCAATATTAGGATTAATTGTAATTATGATCTGGGAAGTTATCTGGAAAGGAATTGGATTATGGCATTCTGCACAGAACAAACAGAAAGGTTGGTTTGTGGCAATATTAATTTTGAACACGTTAGGATTACTACCAATAATTTATTTGCTATGGTTCAGACATAATTGTGAGAATTGCAAAATTAAGATTACTCCAGCGAAGAATGTTGTGAAGAGAAAAGCAACTAAGAGAAGAAAGAAATAATCTTTATTCTTTTTTTATTATTTATTTCTATTATTAAGTAAAATATTTAAATACCGAACTATTTCGGGTTAATATGTGGATTACAAAATTAAAATTAAAGCATAAAGATTGTCCTATTGTTAATAGATGTCAGAAGTTTAAGATAGCAGTATTATCTTATCCTAGCACATGGTACAATCTTAAAGGATTCAAATATGCAACCACTACTTGTTATTTTCAATCGCAAGAAGAAGAGAAAAAAAAGAAATTTATCGCAAACTTAAAAGCTGATAAAAGGATAACCAATTTAGAAGTATCTGGAGATTTATTTACTTACGAAATTAAATTAAGCAAGAAAGGAGAGCACGTTATGCTTTATCATTCAAAACAAATATTCTTTGTTAAACCAGTAACCAACCATTTTGATGGACACGAGTATTGGGAAGTTGCTTCTTGGAAAAGAGAAGAGTTACAACAATTCATTAAATCTTTAGAAAAACATATGGATTATTTTAAAATTTTAAAACTTGAAAAATCTCCATTAACAGATGTTTATTTCCCCAACGTCATGCCCAAACTTTCTAAGGGTCAGAAAAAAGCTTTAGAGTTAGCTTACAAAAATGGTTATTATTCTTATCCTAGAAAAACAACTCTAGAAAAGCTAGCTAAATTATCAAAGATTGGAATTTCTACATTTCAAGAACATCTTCGAAAAGCAGAATTGAAATTACTTCCAGCAATGATTGAAGAACAGTTGAAATAGATTGATTTACTTCTAACCCGAAATATTTCGGTAAAAAGAATATATCCTAGTTATTTTCTGAAATAGATATGGTTGAAAAAGAAGAAAGAAAAATAACAGAACCAGAAAAAATTGAATATTATAAATCAGAACGGATTGAATCAATATCAACAAAAATAGCTGGGGGTCTTTATATTGTCCCTTCGATAAAAAAAGCAGAAGAATATATGGGAGATAAATTTGAAGCATTTCTTAAAGGATATGCAGAACACGATATTCAAGGATTAATACTTGCTTGTTGTTATAAAGAAAGCTTAAGAACACATTTAAGAAAAAGAAAACCAATATTAGTACCAAAATATAAAGCCTACTTAGAATACAGCCTTGCAACGAAATTAGAATCTTTAGAAAGGAAAAAAGAAAAACCACCATTCAGTGTAATAAATGCAGTAGAATTAGTAGAAAATTCTTTATTAACAAGAAAAGTAAAACAATTGGACAAATTATCTGAAGATTATGAATTTGATTCTTCTTCTCTAACAAAGGAAGCCTTAGTTGGAATATACGGGGAAGCATGGAAATCTGGACCACACCAAATTCATGGGCATGACGAAAAACCAATAATTCCAACATTTTATTATCCTAAAGAATTTAAAGACCAAACAAAAGATGACCATAAAACAATGACTTTTGTTGTTAGGGCATTGAGTGGAAATTGGAGTATAGCATATGGAACAAATTCATTTAAGAGATTAGAGCAACTTGTTTATGAAGATTTAATCAACATTGCAAATTATGAACATTTTAAAGTTAAAGGAGTAAAATTAGAACAATGTGATAAAAAAGATTGTAAAGAAGGATTATTCAGATTCAAAACCTAAATTTTGAATTCTTCGATTTCTAATTTTCCTTTTTTTATTTTTAAAATGTATTCTTTACGATCATTAAATTTACATAATTTAGTCACAACTTCTGGTAAAAGGATTCTCTCTCCCCGAAATTGTAGTTCAGTAATAACTTCTTGACAATGACTGCCATTAATATCAGCCAACTTCATTTCTTCCATAGCTTTCTTTTCTTCCTGATGTTTTTTCTTTTTTACTACTGCTTCCGTTTCTAAAAAGAAATGTTTGGCAATTTCGTTAGGAACATCCACAGAAACAGCTTTACTTAATCCCTGTAATCCGGGAGAAATATTTGCTTCAATTACTAAAGGACCAAGTGGACTTTCTAAAATGTCAACACCACAAGCGTCTGCTTTCAATGCTTTAGCAGTATTCAAAGCGATATTAATCAATTCTCGAGTAAGTTCAACTGATTCGCCTGTACCACCAGCATGAATGTTAGAACGTTTTTCTTCTTTCTGAGCTTTACGTCTCATTGCCGCAACAACTTTATTACCAACAACTAAAGCCCTGATATCACTGCCACCAGTTTCAATATATTCCTGAATAATAAATGGTTGATTTAAAGCAACTAAAGCATCTAACAAAGAAGCAGCAGAACTTTTTGAATCTGCAAACATTACTCCTTTTCCTTGTGTACCTTCCGGAAACTTCATCACAATCGGATAATTTACTTTATCCAATAATTCCTTTGCTGCTTCAACTGTTGAAGAAACATAAGTTTTTGGCATAGGAATATTATGCTGTTGTAAAGCAAGATGAGTTAATAATTTATTGTGAACAATTGTAAAAGCACTACCCGCAATAGGCATGTAAGGAACTTTACCTTCTAATAAATTAGCAATTGAAGCTAACAGATTAGCATACCTAAAAGAACCTTTAACATAAATACAATCATAATCTTTCATAGGATTGCCTTGGTAAAGAATACCACCATCTTTACCCATACTAACTTCAATTTCTTTCAATTGAATCATGTCCACGCTTTTAAAATATCTTTTCATGGCATCCGCTACCATTTGTGAACTTTTACTTCCCAAAGAAATGATGGCAGCTTTCATGATTTTCCACCTTTATTGGGATCAATTAAGAATTTTCCTTTTTTAAGAATATTTTGGCCAATTAAGACTGGATAAGTCATATGGACACGATCTGCTAAAGTAAATTCTTCTTCAAGAATATCACCATTAATTTTCACTTTAACAATAATAATTGGTCTTCTTTTTATTCCAGAAGCAGATTTAACTATTTTTGTTCTAGTGATTGGTCCTAAGCCCAGTTTTGCAGATAACTTTAAATCGATTGAAGAAGCAGTTGCTCCTGAATCTATTCTAGCAATAACTTTTTCTTCTTTATCTGGTCCAATAACGATTATTTTCTCTGTTAATCCCAAGATTATTCTTTTTTCAGTCATAGGAGAGATATTACTGTTTTATTTTATAAGGTT
>JABHRR010000024.1 GCA_018670095.1 Candidatus Woesearchaeota archaeon | reverse complement strand
ATAACATGTTTCATATTCAATAGTTTCATCTATTTAATAGTTGTGGAAAATAATTTTTAATTGACTATTTAAAAAATATGATTAATCAGAAAATTTTCTAACAATCAATTCTCAGAAAACAATTGTTCATACATTTGTAACGCTTCATCATCTCCCAAATCGCTGTGGGCAATGTATTCTAAATCAATAATGTTAACCGGATTTAGATTATGATTTCCTACTTCTAAACCTAATGATTCTTCAATTATTTCACTTAATGTTGATTTGTAAGTTCGGTCAATTTCAGTTCCAGAAACGTCATCTAAATCTGTGTTTCTTTCATAAACTAATGCTTTCAATAATGGTGAACAATTATTTAAACAAAATGTATGTTCATTAATCCCTACTGCTTCTGAATGAGCATCCATTCCTTGTTCTAACATTTCCCAAAATATCTCTGTTAACCCTTGATAAATGGTTGTGCTTTTAATGTCTGGAATGACTTCCAATAATTTTGCAGGTAAATGATTTTTTGCTAAATGTAATTCACCTACTAAAGAATAGATTCTTGCTTCTGGATTTTCTTTCAAAACTTGCTGATGTTTTTTGGCCCAAAATTTATCTCTTTCCCATAATGTATTTTTGGTATCAATTCCATAAACTGGAACTTTTCTTTCTCTAGCATATTCTAAAATCAATGATAATCCTTGCCAAGAATATTTTCCTTCTCCATTATCATTAAAGACTTTCTTTAATTGACCATTATTAATTTCTCCTTTCAAATAAGAATCAAGATGTTTCTGTTTTTTAGTTTTAAAAGCTTCCAACATAATTACTGTTGGAGAATCTTCATTCTCTTCTATTAAAGAAATGAATCCGTTCTTAGCAACCCTTAACGGATGAAAATCACTCACGTAAACTAAATCAGATTTTTTAATCGACTCACTAATTTTTTCTAAAGAAACTTGTTTTATAGTTTGAAATAAATCATTAACAAAACTTTGATAATATTGTTCCACTTCTGATCCAACTTCTTCTTCATGGTATAATGCTTCTGGCCCCAGAATACTTCCATAAGCTATTTCATAGTTCCACTTAAACATTCTACGAAAATTATCTACTGAATGGGTTTTGGGCATTAAATCTGGCATTTTACTACCTCCAAGAATCAGTTTTTATAAGGCTTTAGTTGATTTTCATAAAATTTTCAAAAGCCCAACAGAATTTTCTTACTTTTCGTTAAGAAAGTCTAAAATTCTAAAAGAATTTTCTTATTCTTCAAATCAATCCCTTTAATCTTTTTAATGTTTTTCAATTCTTTCTCAATTTCTTTCCAATCTTTTCCTTCTTTTCGCGCAGAGTTAACAAAGTCAATGATTTTTTGTAAAGGTTGATAATTATCGTAAATTGTTTCCCCTTTCTTCGTGTTTGATTCAATCTTCACTTCCTGTTTCTTGATGGACTTTGTTTGACCACTAATGATTCTTTTCGCAGAAAGAATCTTTTGTTCATAAGGAGATATAATCTCAAACGGATTTAAAGTGTCAATCGCTTCATTGTAAGTTTTAGTTTTTTTATCTAACACCACGGCTTCATTTTTCAATTCAAAAGGGGTTATCTCTTTCTCATAAATAAATCCGGCAGGTTTCTCAATTAATTTCAATAATGCTTTAATCCCTTTAACAAGTGATTTAACTTCTTTTTCAGTAACATCTTTTTGTAATTTGTCTTTATCAACTCCAGCCAGAGTACAAATTTCTTCTGCATATAATCCGCCGAATCCCATTTCTGTAGCCATTGAAGTTGCTAAATTTTTCTTCTCACTTTTCTTCAACACAGACGATAACTCTTTTTCATTCATCTTTTTCCAATCAATTCCCGGCGCAGGAAAAGTATATTTCTCTTTCACTCTGATATTACGATCTTTCCACTTCTTTTGTTCGAGAGCAGCAATAATCATATCTTTAGAATCAGTTAAAATTAAATTTCCTCGAGAGAATAGTTCAATAATCAAATAATACTTATCTGCTTTCTCAATTTCAAAAACAATAATTCTTTCAGAACCTTTCTGCTCAATTTTTTTGATAAAAGCGTTATTAAGATATTTACGTAATTGCATACAAAATGAGGATGGTTTTAACGGCGTTTCTTTCCGCGAAGTTAAACATAAAAATTTACCCGGAACAATTTTCAACAATTTTTTCCCTTCACCCATTGCGTGTAATTGGAAGAGTAATTCCATCTTTTCTTGATGGTAAACCTGCGATATTCTACCTTTTACTAAAAACTGCAATTCATTGATAATTGCTACTAATTCCAGGGAAGCTATGCCTTTCTTTGTCATGATTATACTTAATTACCTATATCTTTATAAATTTATTTTCTTCGTTCTAGTTTATGGGATTAGTTGGAAAAATATTGGCCGAAACAATTGAAACTTCTTTAAGGGTACTTCCGATGGTTGTTGATCATCTTTTAGAAGTTAAAGGAGAGATAGTTTACCAGAGAATTAAAACTGATATTGCTTTAAGTTGTCTTCCTAAATTTCATAATGCTGTAGTTATTGATACTAAAACAGAACAATGGAAAACAGCAGAAAATTTAGTTTATGCTCAACAAAAAGTAGATGAAATGAAAAATCCTTCTTATTGTTATCTTCGTTCTTTAGACGATCTTGGCTTATTCTTAGATAAATACTTGTTAAAAAAGTAAGAATAAAAAATAAATAAGGGCCCGGTGGGACTCGAACCCACGATCTAAAGCTCTGCAGGCTCTCGCATTAGCCACTTTGCCACGGACCCTTGATAGTTATTTATTTGTATCTATTTATATAATTTCTGGTATTATTTGTGAACATTCTCCTTCCAAAAGAGAGAGCCTTTCAGGAAGAGTTATTCTGGGGATATAATAACCTAACTTTTTCCAGAGTAAATATTTGCTCCAATTTTTTTCACTACTAAATCCGATTTCTGTTATCCATTTTTGAAGCATTTCTGTTCCGCTTAAATAAATCACTATTGATGAACGATTTTTATGGTTTTGAACAGAAAATCCATTTTCTTTTAGTATTTTAATAATTTGATTAGCCAATTTTATACTAACTGTAGTAATTTCTAAACGAGGATAGGTGGGTTTATTAGTTGTAACTTTTGATTTAGAGAAGTAAAGACACCCATCAGTTTCAAATATTCCTCTAAGAACATGTTTTGATTTCTCCCAGGTCATTAAGTGGTTAGGAATTTCTACCGTGTAAGTTTTATTATTTGTAAAACCATACTCATTTTTCAAGAAGTAAACAAATTTCTTATTATTAACAATTAGCTTTAATCCTTTTGATCCATCTTTATAAGAACGTTCAAATACTTTTGGTGTGAGGTTAAATTCTTTTTGAAGAAAAATAGAAATCTTTTCATAATAATTCCTTTCCTCAACAACATTGCCCGTTATTTCAACCCTATATGCTCTTAGATGGGGATAATCCATTAAACAACCATCTCCAATCATTACACCAATGAATTCATATAAGTTAAATTTCATTTTTAATCACCTCTTTGTTTTACACAATTGAAAAAATAAAGAGTGATTTCAAATGAGTATTAATGATTAATAAACTTTGCCCGGACTTGACCAGTGGGGTGTGCGTAGTAAAACAACGATTTTACTAGTACACCAATAGAATCTCCGTTCTATTGAGTGTGGGACAAAAAAGTCAAAAGAAAATGGGCCTGGAGGGATTCGAACCCACGACATTCAGCTATCTTTGCAAAGCATAGAAGGCTGACGCCCTATCCAGGCTAGGCCACAGGCCCAATAAATGATTAAATTGCTAGGTAACTTTTAAACATTTCGTTTGAAATGGACTAAAAAACAGAAAGTTTTTTATGGAAGTTTCGCTGTAAATAATAAAATGAATCAAGCTATCTTTTATGAAGAAAGAAACGTGACTGCCAAAGGCCTAGATCCAAACAATAAAATCAACGAAGATAAACTCAAATCTTACATTTTCAAAGAAGATTATAATAATCTAAACTTACTAAACAACATCAAAATTCCTTTAGGTAAAGAAGAGATTTCTTTATTATACCCTGGTTGCGGGGTAGACGTCCTTTTTCCATTAATTTATTTAGAGAAATTATTTCCTCAAATAAAAACAGCAAATTTAACTTTTGTTGATTCTGAAAATGTTTTCGGTTTAATTAAAACAGTATTGGACGATATTGGAATTTCTTTCGCAGAAAACAAATCAAATAACATCGTCAGTTTTCATTGGAAAAACACTTTAATAAACTTAAACTTCGTCTTAAACAAAATAGAATCCCATTTGCCAAATCAAGAACCAATTGACATCTATTTCGAAAAAGCGTTCAGAATTATGCGTGATAATATTCCCAATTATGAAAATAACATTCTCAATAAAATCAAACCAAACGGAATTTTAATCAGTGATTCTGGTTTCACTGAGCAAAACCTGAAAACAATTGAAGTGCCTAAAATATTAAGTTCGTATCAAGAAATGATTATTGGAATTAAAGAAGAAATAAAAGAATAAAATTAGTAAATAAAATTTACTTAATCACAATCTTCTCAATCACTACTGCTTCAACAGGAACATCTCCTGCTTTAGTTTGCACACTACCAATTTTCTCTACAATATTCAATCCATTAACAACTTTACCAAAAACCGGATGTTTTGAATCTAAAAAATTGTTGTTTACCAGATTGATAAAAAATTGACTTCCTCCAGTATTAGGACCAGCATTAGCCATCGCAATCGTCCCTTTATTATTCCCAACAGAACCAAACTCGTCTTTAATCTTATATCCCGGATCGCCAGTTCCCCATCTTGCTTTCTTAGTATCATCAGCACTTAATGGATCTCCACCCTGAATCATAAATCCAGAAATTACTCGATGAAACTTAGTATTGTCATAGAAACCTTTCTCAGCCAACTCAACAAAGTTCTTCGTTGTTACTGGCATTTGCTCTTCAAATAATTCAATTTCAATTGTTCCTAATGTAGTATAAAATGTTGCTGTTCTATTTGTCATTTTTTCTCCCCCGCATGATAACAAGAATAATGTTATGCTCAAAATTAAGATTATATTTAATTTTTTCATATTTTTTGTTAAAAATAACTACCATTTAAACTTTACCTTTTTATTAGAACTACTTAATAGTGATAAAACTACCAAAAACTTTATAAATGTGCTTTATTTTAAGTTAAATATCACCTTGTGAGGTACAATAAAATGAAACAATTTGAACATAACGTTATCAACTCTTTTAGTTTAGCTAAAGCTGATATTACTACACTTTATGCTAATGTTAAATTTATTTTAAAACAACTTGAAGAAATTAAATTTGAAAATCAAGAACTTAAAGAGATGCTTTACAAAAAAACAACTGTTAAAGTTAGAAAAGCATCTAACAAAAGAATAGCTGAAAAAATCATTAAAAAAACTGTTAAAAAGAAATTTATTGGTTCAAATAGTTCTAACAAAGTACACAATGGTAAATGTCCATTTGCACAAAACATTAAACCTAAAAATAAAGTGTCTTTTGTTTCAAAAGTTAAAGCTTTAAATGACGGTTACAAACTTTGTAAGTGTTTGAATTAAGGTAACCACGTTTTTTTATCTTTTAATTTCTTTGGCAAATAATCAGAAATAACAAAATTAAGTCCATGCTTAGCTAATGCTTGCTGTTCCGCCCTAACTTTCATTTTCGCCATTTGTTGCAAAGCTTTCTGCCAAGGTTTATGATGTTTAATGAACGGATCATTTTTAATCAAATCTTTAATTTTTTTAATGTCAACATCTTTCAAAGGATGACTTGGCAATTTATAATCTTCAATGTCTTGTGGTGTGATCCCAATAAATTGTGCTTGTGGTACACAAAAAAATTCGTTAATATGAGCTGCATTACCACTGCCAACTTTTAATGTTCTGTAAATAGAACCAAACCCATACGGGTCTCCATCAGTAAATACATAAACTGGCAACTTTTTATCATCAGCTAATTTTCTAATAAATCTTCGACAAGCTCGAGTAGGAACTCCACCCATCGAAACTAAAATACAATTAGCTTTCTTCCAATAATTATGTTTAACTAATCTTTGAAACATACCTGCTGTTTCAATTGCTAAAATAAACGAAGCTTTAGTTTCAAACTTCAATTCTTCAACTGAACTAGGGACAGAATAAGCACCACTACCAAATTTGGTACAATCAATCTTTAATTCTTTTCCAGTATCTTGATCTTTATCAATAACAATTAATTTTCCGGCAACGTCACCGCCTTTCTCTTCCGGAATAAAACCAATTTGTTCTCGGTTAACTCGCATCATTGCTTCTACATCATCCATTACCGTATCAGATTCAGGTTGTTCTTTAAATCGGGCCTCGCCCCAGTTTTTAGAAACGTAATATGCTTCTCTTTTAGTAGCAATATCTTCTGCTTGAATTAAATCTTTTGAAAGACCCATCATTCTTAATGTTTGAGCAAAAGTTTTAATGGTTGAAGCAGTAAGAGTTCTTGATTTGACTTTATCTAAAATTTTAAAATAACCTTCTTTCTCGTTATATTCAACGTTACTTAAAGCTCGAATAGGCATTTCTAATTCTGGCTGTTTAATCTTTTTGATAGTATTATAAATCCCCTGAGCAATGTTTTGAATTTGTTCTATTACTTTTGTAGTTTTTTTTGCCATTTTAGATTTTACATTAATTTTTGTTGTCCAGATTTATTTTTCTTTTCAACTGCTTCTTCTTTACTTTCTTTTTCTTTTTCACTTTTTGGTTCTTCTTTTCCTTTTTTCTCTTCAACTTTCTCAGAACCAATCTTAGCCAGTTCTGGATCATAATCAGGATTATCAACTTTAATTTCTTCCAATTCACCACGAGTATGTTCTAATATCTCAGCCAAATCATCTTCAATTTTTTTCTTTTTAATTTCATCTAAGCCAATCAGTTCTTGT
>JABHRR010000023.1 GCA_018670095.1 Candidatus Woesearchaeota archaeon | reverse complement strand
TTTCAGTTTCAACAAAGGATGTTTTTCTAAATTAAAAATACTTAAAATTAAACCCCATAAACGAGCAGCTTTATTAAAAATAATTGAATGAGTATTAATTGCAGCTAAACCATAAACTTGTCCATCGTCAGACTTGATTTCCCCTAACAAAGAACGAATCCCGTAACCATAATATGGAATCTTTGCTAATGTTAAATTGGAACAATTATCTAACGATAATTTTTTACCATTAATCTTACATTTAAAATCATAATCTGCTTTCGATCTCATTAACGCTTTTGCACTAGCCCGAATATAATCAGAAAAACCGTGTTGTGTTCTCTCTTGACTTAAACGAGCAACTTCAGAATCAATTCCTAAAGTAAGGAAGGTGGTTTGCTTCTTGCCTTTCTCCCATTCAATTTCCAAAATATCTAAATTAATTTCCCGAAAATTAAATCTGGAACGCAAATACTCAAAACGTTTACCTCGATAAAAGTAAGAGTAATAAGCATTACCCGCTCCTAAAGGAAAGAAACCTAAACTTTTCTGATGAAACGGTTTGTAGCTCAACGCAGACTCAAAAGAACCGTCACCGCCAGCAATCATTACGTGCGGAGTTTTTTTAACCAGTTGATTACTACCAGAGAACATATCTTTCTGATTTTTAGGCAAATAACGGAGAGTTACTTTTCTTCTTTTAGCAAAAACTTCTAATAACCTTCTTCGATATTTATTTTTATAACCTCTTGCTCTTCGATTAGCAAGAATGATTAAATCTTCTTTTTCTAATTGTTTACCAACTTTTTTTCTGCGATATAATCCCTGCCAATATGAAACGCTATAATAAATAATTGAAAGTAAAGCGAATAATATTGCTAAAAGTATTGCTAAAACAGTAAACAAATTGATGAAAATTAAAAAATTGTCATTAAACCAATTTTGGTAAACATAAAACTCCTCTAACAATAAACCAAGAACAATCGCTATTTTTGCATAAACCATCAATTGGCCGTGCCACTTTTCAGCAACATGTAAATCCTCATTGGAAGCAAACCAACGGAAAATAGCCACAATGAAATCTCTGAAAATGAAAAATGAGAAAATCCATGCGGAAAAAGTTCCTCTTAAAACAAAAACTAAAAGTAATCCTAAAGCCAAAATTTTATCGGCAAACGGATCTAAAAAAGAACCGATTTTAGTTACTTCATTTCTTTTCCTAGCAACATAACCATCAACAATATCACTGATAATTGCTAAAATTAAAAGAATAATGGCCCAGAATAAAGCTGTAGCTGTCTCCTGATAAATCAAGTAAGCGATAACAGGTAAAATTAAGATTCTAAATAAAGCGATTAAGTTAGCAATGTTCATTATAATGAAGAAAAAGAGAGAAGTTAAAAAGATTTCTATACAGATGGTTAAAAACTGGCTTATAATTATCAGATTAGTAGTTTTTGAGGATAATAATCTTTATTAAGTCCTCTTACTCCTAGCATTTAAAGGGGTTAATATGGCTAGTATACTATTCTTGGGAACAGCAGGGAGTTCAGCAGTGGTAACTAAACAATTACGTTCTTCAGGTGGAATTGTTTTACATGTAGAAGATTTACAGTTTCTTATCGATCCTGGACCTGGAGCAATAACTAAAGCCAGAGAATATGGGGTTAATTTGCACCATAATACGGCAATTCTAGTATCACATAATCATCTTAACCATTGTAACGATTTAAACTCCGTTATTGATGCGATGACCCATTCTGGAATTGAACAAAGAGGGATTATTTTAGGTAGTAAATCAGTTTTACAAACTCAAGAAAATAGTCATCCCTATTTAACAAAATAT
The DNA here is from genome assembly GCA_018670095.1 of Candidatus Woesearchaeota archaeon. GTDB lineage: Archaea > Nanobdellota > Nanobdellia > Woesearchaeales > GW2011-AR9 > JABJOX01. The sequence continues at coordinate 219 of JABHRR010000023.1, read as the reverse complement.
CATCAAAATTTAGCTGAAAAAATTATCCCTTTAGAAAAAAATCATAAAGTGGGAATTGAGTTAATTGAAATTAATGCTCTTTCTGTTGAACATACGGATGAAACTGCTATTGGATTCAAATTTTTCTGTCCGAAATTCACGTTAAGTTATACTGGAGACACAAAATTAACTCCTCAATTATTGGAAGAATTAACAGGTACAGACATTTTAATTTTAAAC
>JABHRR010000022.1 GCA_018670095.1 Candidatus Woesearchaeota archaeon | reverse complement strand
TACAAAAACTACAATAAACTTTATAAAACCCACATTTACTTAGAAAAAGATGATAAATGACACTTTATTACCAGTAATAAGAGATGAAATTTTTGTAAGTTTTATGAATGATTATATTAATAATGCCCAATTACCATTTGAAACATTGGAAAGAATAAAAAATGAAAATCCTCGTGCCTACATTCATATTAAAAAAACTACTAATGAATATAAAGATTATAAACAATTAGCGTTAGTATGTGGAGCGAGTGTTTATCATTTACTTGAACAAACAGGAGAAGTTCCTTTTATTGAAAAAGAAACGTTAAAATTATTTTCTGCAGAAATTTCCGAACCAGGATATAGCCAGAAATTGTCCAAAGAATTAAAAAATGAAAACCAAAAAATTTTAACATTAATTGACATTTTAAATTATAAATCTTCAGTAAATGAACCAATGCTTTGTATGGGGTTAAATGTTTACGGATTATTAAGAACTCAAGCTAAAAAGAATCTTTTCGCTAAATTTGAAACAGATCAACAATCAAAACTTGAACATAGAATTATAAATTAAAAATTATAAATAAAATAAGAATTATTCCTTTTTTTGAAAAGAATATTTCAAAAACAGGTTAGAAATCATTAAATTTCTATTCTTCTTTAGTTTCTTCTTTTACTTCTTCTTTCTTACTCATAAACTCAACATATTGACACTTACCGCAAACAATTCTGTTTTTATGTTTTGCCAGAAACATTCCTGGACCACATTTTGGACAAGTTCTATTCTTACGAGTAATAGTTTCACCAGAAACTTCGTATAAAGCAGATAATTTCTTACCTTCTTTTTTTACTTTTTCTTTACCTTTTGCTCCGCCTTTTGCTCCACCTTTCTTTGCTGCCATTATTGATCACCCTCTTTCTTCTCTTCTGCAACAGGTTCTTCAGCTTTAGCTTCTTCTTTCTTTTCTTCCTCTACAGCAGGTTCTTCAGCTTTAGGTTCCTCAGCAACAGGTGCTTCTTTTGCTTTTGCTTCAGCAGCAGCTGCTTTCGCTTCAGCTGCAGTTTTTGCTACTTCTTCAGCTTTCTTTTTCAAATGTTTAGTCATCTTCTCAATCTTATCCCTTGCTTCTAAATCATTATAAATAAAAGCAGAAAAAGTTCCTTTCTGATGACCAAAATCAGTATAAATGTTTTTCAAAACAACTAAGTTAGAATCTTTTTTAGTTTCTTTAGCTAAAACTTCTGTTAACTGAGCGTTACTAGGAGTAACTCCTTCAAACTCAATTAAACCTTTAATTTCTAGTCTACCTAGTAAAATATTTTCATTCTTTTCTTTAATATCAATTTTCATAATTATCTCACCTTGATGGCATATTCGCCTTTGATTGTAATGCTAACTTTTTCACTGATCATTGATTTAGCAACGTCATTAATATATAATCTTCCCTGCCAACTAGTTGAAAAATTTTCTGAGCCACAAGCAGGACATTTGTTTCCTTCAACAAACATTTTACATTTTTTACACGCTTTTTTCTTGGCCATTCTTATTATTCCTCATTAGTTTCTTTCTTAGATTCAGCAGTCTGTTGTTCTAACCATTCCAACTTTCCTAATCCTTCTTGACGCATACTTAAACCAATTTTAGGATTGTTCATGTCTTTATAGGAAACAGCAATAATTCTTGCTTTACAATTATCATTAACTTTGATTGCTTGATTACTTTTTTTACCCTGTAATACTTTATCTTTGCTAAAACTTACAAAATCGTCCATACTTTGAGAAATATGAACCATTCCTTCTACTCCACCAAGATCCATAAAAGCACCAAAATCAGTAATATCTCTAATTTTTGCAAACACTAATTCGTTTAATTCCGGTTTAAATGTTAACAATTCAAATTCAGTATCATAATAAGCTGCTCCGTCACCAGGAACAATTACACCCTCTTCAACCTCATGAACATCTACAACATTGATTACAAATCCTAATTCTTTAGAAATAAAATTTTCATAGGTAGCTTTAACATTAGCTAATACAGCTTCCCTTTTAGCCATATTAAACATCTGTGGGGGTACCCGAATAAAATCCTTTGCTTTTACCTGATAGAACATATTAAGCTATATTTAAGGGTGAGATTTATAAAGGTTTTGGTTAGAAAGTTAGTCATAGTTAAAATTATAAGAAAAAAAGAAAAAAAATAAGAATTAGTACCCGCGGCAGTCTTTGCAATAATACCGGTTAGCGTTTTCAACAACAATTCGTTGACCGCAACCTTTGCAACACCGTTGGATTTTAAATTTTTTAACTTCCTGAAATACGTGTTGTTTCAGTTTGTATCACCTTCTTTTTTTTAAAAAAATAGGTCAAGAAAAGAACATTCGTTCTTTTTTGCTCACCTTCTTTTTTTTGTTTACTTTTGTTGACCGAACAATATTGTTCAATCTTTCCAACAACACCATTGTTAGAAAAACACCACTTGTGTATACTGGGAGACAAACTACTATATAAAGATTTCGCTACTTATCGTCTAATAACAGTGACGAAAAGACTTTAGAAAAAATTTAAAAAACAAAATTAAAAATAAAATTTTATAGGAAAAATAAAAAGTAAACACCAAATGCAACCATTCCCATCCAGACATAACGGTTCCAGTGTAAAATCTTTATCCCGTCAAAATTACCGAATGGAATTAAATTAAACAACCCTAACCAGAGATTGATAAAAAATCCAGGACTAAATATAAAACTCCACGCAGGTAAATAAAAAATTAACCCCATAAAGATCATTGCTAAAGAAAAGTTTGTTAATGGTCCAGCTGCACTAATGATTCCGTTTTCTTTTCGAGTTACTTGACCATGAATCATTACTGCGCCAGGAGCAACAAAAATAAATCCAACTGCTACTGCTAAACCTACCGCGAGATATAACATCTGATCAAAGGCACGAAATTCTGCTACACAACCATACTTTTGAGCAACAAATTTGTGAGCTAACTCGTGAAATAAAAATCCAATCCCCGCCGTGAATAAAGAAATTAGAAACATTACTAAAAATCCCATAGAGAATATTTTATTAATTCCTCCAGAGAATAAACTTGCTCCAGAATAAACAAAAGCAAAAGCTAACGATATTGCTAACCACGCTTTGGCAATATCAACTAACTCAACTTTAGAAGTATTAATCTTCCCGATCTTTATCGTCTTGTTCATCATCTTCTTTCTTCTCTTTAATAATAATCATCTTGTCAAGTTCTTCTTCATTTTTTACAAGACCGTCCATCTTTTCTTTCAAAAACTCTTTGAGTCTTTGTGCTTCTTCTTCAACTTTAACTAACATCGTTAAATCAGCAAAATTCTCTTCTGCACATTCTTGACAATAGAAGTCCGAATTATCTTTTATTTTGTAAACAGCTTCCGCTTCACAGATAATGCATTTCTTAACCATCTAATCACTATAAAACTAATCCCATTTAAAAATATTCTTATTTTACAACGCTCATTTCAACAGAATTTCTTTCATATCTTCAATTTCTTGCGTAGTAACCGCAGAACCGTTATACTTCGCCGCCCATAAAATAGAATCTACTAAAGTGCCTTTCCCACCTTTCTGATCAGGAACATAATCGTTCAATAAACCCATCTTGTAAGCAACTGCAACTAATTCAATGGAACGAATAATTTTAATAGATTTCAATTGCTTACTAAAATCATCCATCTTTCCTTTGTCAGCAATAACATTCTTCTTGAAACGAATCTCTAACAATTTTTCCATGTTCCGATTATTCTCAATAAACAAACGTAAAGTTCTTTCGTCCATTACTACTGCAGAAGCATTTGTTTGTAAAGCACAAGTCACAGCTTCCATCTCACCAGTTTGAATAATGTCCATCTTTTTACTTCCAATTTTGAAAGAACTATTAGCTAAATTTTGTAATTGTTGCACTCTACTGGTGGGAACTTTATCATAAACTTCTAAAACGCCATCTTTAATTAATTTCATAACTTGTAACGCTTCAAACTCGAACCGCTTGATTCCCAAAGGCCGTTCAACCAACTCTAGTTTAACACCAGGAGTAATATAAAATTTACCACCAAACTTCTTTTTCAATTTCGGAAGAATCCAAATCAAACGAGACATAACTAATGTGATGATTGGCCCTGCATCAAAAAAGAGAGCTTTCATTCTTCATACCTCTCTTTTTTGGGCTTGTCCTGCGGACAAACATCAAAAAACAATATCCTTTCCATCTTATAACCCGAACAGTTTTAAAGCAAACTGTAATCTTTTTTTTGCTGGTGCTGAAACGTTGAATGGTTCAGAAGCAATTGTTTTACTGGCATACTGTTGTAAATCCCAGTTTGATAATCCCATCAACCCTGCTGCCTGTCCAATAGAAAGACCTTTCCGTAACAGAACTGCCCCTTTCTTAATCCTCGCAGCGTCCATTACGTCCTGTAAATGTACTTTAACAGAAGCATTAGATTTTCTAACAAGACTAAACAATAACTTAATATTCTTATTATATCTGCCTAAATTTCTTTGTTGAAAATTATTTTTAGCATTTTCTAATTCTGTAACTAAATCTTTTTTATCTTCTTCTTTCATATTACTCAATATTTTGTAAATAGAATAAATTAAAACGGTAACCGAAATTAAATCTAAATCTTTGTGAATAGCTACGTCCTCAATGGAATGATCACTTAATTGTTTTAATTCTTCACCATCCCCGGTTTCAGTGTTCTTAAGAATCTCAATAGCTTTACCCAAATCAAATAAAATTTCTTTCTTAATCACCTCTTTCATACTAATAAGAATATTCTTGGCTTTTATTAAAGTTTTGTTTGAAGTAACTATCTTAATTTTAAGAGCAGCACCAAAACAATAAATTTATAACCAATAAAAAAATACATCCATTATGGCTTATGCGGTTACCCATATCATTCTAACAATCGTTGTTCTAGATTTATTCAGACATTATCTGTTCGGAAAAAGAAGATTTCCTCGTTATATGTTAGTAATCGGCGGAATTGCGGGATTAGCTCCAGATATTGATGTCGTTCTAACTTGGATTTATAATTTCTTCATGGGAACATCAATAAATCTTCACGGATTATTTACCCATTCCCTAATTTTCCCAATATTCTTTGTAATTCTTGGCTATATCTTCCACTTCCGAAAAGGAAATCATAAGTGGGCAAAGATATTTTACATTATTGCTTTTGGATTATTCTTCCATTTAATCTTAGACTGTACTTTTGGTGGATATAAAACATTCTTCTGGCCGTTCTATTTCGCTAACTTCTGTCCGCAATGGGGCATCTCAGGATTCATGCAAAGTGTTGATGCCATTATTCTAGTAGTTTGGTTAGTACATGAAGAAATCCATAACAAAATAAAAGATTACATTTAAATACATAAAACCATTTCTAAAACAATCATGAAAAAAGAGATTGCTGTTGGTACGATTAGAATTCAGACTAAAGGATTAATCCCTTATGAGAAAACTAAAACTTCTTGGAAGAAATCTCGAAGACAATTATCAAACATTAAACAAATTATAAGATTGTTTAAAGCTCATAAAAATTTCTCTATATTAATAGATAAAAAAGAACCACAATTTCTTAAGGGACAACTATACAAAAATAAAGTTCAGGGTGCGAGAATTAATATTCTTCCTGACGGAACAAAAATTGATAAAGCTTATTCTTTATTTGCCAAAGAATTAACTGTACACGATCAAAGTTCTGATGAACATTGGGATGTTTTGTATCAAAATCCAGGGGGAACGTGGTCATACTGTTATTCTTTAGAAAAAAAAGCCAAAAACACATTAAATAAATACAAAAAAGTTCATCAGTTTGATAATATCTATTTAAATCTAATAAAAAAAGTTTCTTTGGCATTAAAAGATAAAAAAGATAACTTAGCATTACCAATGTATACCTTGCTAAGAACAAGAATGCGAATTGGTAATGAGATTTATTACAAATCACATAATCATAAAGGCTTGACAACTTTAAAAAAGAAGAATATCAAAATTAAAAGAAAGGAAATCGAATTTAAGTATGTGGGTAAAGATGGCGTTCCGCAAGATATTAAAAAGAAATTTCCTGAATTGTATGTTAGTCGTTTAAAAAAACATCTTCTTAAATTAAAAGCAAACGATTTTGTGTTCGTTTCAAATAGCGGAAAGCCTCTACCAGAAAAAGAATTCAAATCAGCTTTCAAAAGATATTGTGGAAAAGAATTTTATCCACACATTGTTAGATCACATTACGCTACAACTAAAGTTAAAAATTTCATTAAGGGAAAAAAGAAACTTAATAAAACAGAAATCAATAAGTTATATTTAGAAATCGCTGCTTCTTTAGGACATAAAAAATTCGATAAGAAAGATCATCTTTGGAAAGAAAGTTCTTCTGTTACTGTTGGCCATTATATTGAACCAAAGTTGGTTGAAAAAGTTAAAAGAATGATTAAGTAAATCAACCAACAAACATTCCTAATCCAAAACTCATCTTGCTAACATATCTTCTGTAAGAATTATCAAAATTTCCAGTTTTAATATCTTCTTTTAATCTTTCTATTGACAACTCTTTTTCATCAACATAAATCCCACAAACTTTTGCTTGCTCTAATCTAAAATGAGTATCACTAGCCACGATGCCTTTGAATCCATAATCTTTAATTAATACTTCTGCTCGTTCATTTGCTTTTTTCATGTTAGGAACAATTATACCAAAAGTGGGATTAATATTTTGAGCATTAAAGATTTCTACTTCATCAACCATTTCACATAATTCTTTAGCAACCTTTTCTTCTTCCTTGTTAAGAAGTCGATATTTTATCACTTTTGCTCCATGATTAGGAGTAACGTAAGGATGATCAAGTATTGCCACCCCATTTTTTTTATGAATTTCTTCAACTGTTTGACGAGCATCCGTATAATTAGGCAAATATTCTCCCTCACAACCCACTGCCAAAATATGAAATGCATCTCCTGTAATCTCTTGCGTTCTTGCAAAATACCCCGATGTACCTTTGACTCTCGCTAATTTATTTTCATCAATTTCTTCAACTAATCCTAAGAATCTTTTCAAAGTATTTTCATAAGTTAAAATCCCATTTTTTCTCCCATGATTAATAAAAGACAACCCCACAATTCCCGGAGAACAAAGCATATCTAAAGTAACTTGATCATTTTTATAATTAGCTGGATGAGTATGTAAGTCTGCAATTATTTTTCCATTTCTTTTTGGTGCACGTTTCATTTTTTCATCATTTAGGTAAAGATGTGTTGAACTTCCTATTATTGCTCCTGTTAATACCCCAAAACCGCATCTTTTTAAAAATTTTCTTCTATTCATTTTATTAACAACATCTATTTAAAAATATGGGGCCGCGAGGACTTTCAACTTCTCTCGCAAGGGGCTAAGCGAACAACGTAAGCGCACGCCGCTTCTCGCTCCCAGTTGGCGAAAGAACTGTTTGAACCCCGGTTCCACGACCCCCAGCCGTGGGTGATATGGCTCAAAGCAAAAAGCTT
>JABHRR010000021.1 GCA_018670095.1 Candidatus Woesearchaeota archaeon | reverse complement strand
TTATGGTAAAAAAGAAATTTCTTTCCCATAACGCTATGGATAAAATCATGCGTGAAATTGGCGCTCTAAGAGTTTCAGATGACGCTAAAGAAGCTTTAGCTGAAGTTTTAGAACAAAAAGCTTTAGAAATCTCAACTGAAGCAAAGAAATTTGCCGAACACGCTGGTAGAAAGACAATAACTGAAAAAGATATCCATTTAGCAAACAAATAATAATTAAATACAAAGGTGGTTTAATATGTACGAGAAAAAATTAGTTAGCGTAGGAAGCTTAAAGAAAGGCGACACTATCATCATCGATGGTCATGCTTGTAAAATTACTGACACTACTACTTCCCGTCCGGGAAAACACGGTCATGCTAAAGTAAACATGATGGCTGTTGGTATGCTTGACGATAAAAAAAGAAATTTAGTTATGCCTGGTCATGATAAAGTTGAAGCACCAGTAGTTGAAAAGAAAAATGCTCAAGTATTATCTATTGCTGGCAACATTGCCAATGTTATGGATACAGAAAGTTATGAAACTTTTGATTTGGAAATCCCAACTGAATTAAAAGGAGAAGTCCATGAGGGTTCAGAAGTATTGTATTGGATTTTAATGGGACTAAAAGTAATAAAACAAGTAAAAGTAAAATAAATAATTAATAGGAGAATAAAATGGTAAAATTCGAAGAAGCAATGGCAAGAAAACAAAAGAACATTTTTGTTTGTAGATCCTGTAAATCAAAAATTCGTGCTCCTAGTCTTAAGGTCGCACAAAAAAAAATAAGCTGTAGAAAATGCAGTGCAAAAAAACTTCGTCCGAAAAGGAAGAAGTGATAAAAATGCATGAAATAGCATTTTTAGCATGCAAAATTTCACCTGTGAAATTTTTTGCATAAACATTAAAAATAAAAGAGCGTGATAGATGTTGTTTGAACCTATAGTTACATTCATTTTAAAATTTAAGTATATTATTCTTTTCTACTTAGCAATTATAATTTTCTTTTATATTAAAAGAAAACAATTAGACTTTCAAGCAAAAATCATTGTTCTTTACCGAATGAAATTCGGATTAAGGTTTATCGAAAAATTTGTTAATAAGTTTAGAGAACCAACTATTCTTTTAGGTTATATTGGAGTTGGAGCAGGTTATGTTGGTTTAATCTTTATCTCCTATATCCTTGTCAAAAACTTAGTCGATTTGGTAATAAAACCAAGCGCAGTTTCTGGAGTGTCATTAGTTCTTCCAGGAGTTAATGTTCCCGGTTTAGGGGTGTTACCATTTTGGTATTGGATTCTTGCTATTTTCATGATTGCTTTAATACACGAATTTGCTCATGGAATTGTTGCCAGAGCACATAAAATTGAAGTTAAAAATACTGGTATTGTTTTATTAGGTCCCATCATTGGAGCTTTTGTTGAACCAAACGAAAACAAATTAAGAAAGCAAAGTGATATTGCTCAATATTCAGTCTTAGCAGCAGGATCATTCTCAAATATTCTCCTAGCCATTGTCGCTATTTTATTACTTAACTTTCTCTTTATGCCTTTACAACAAACAATGGTAGAACCAACAGGTTTTACTTTTGATGCTTATGTTAACGAAGAATATCCTTTTGCAAAAGCAGGCATTCTACCCGGAACCCTTATCACCGGAATTGATAGTAGTACCACCTTCAAATTTGAAGAATTCAGTGAAAAATTATTCTGTACAAATCCGGGAGATAAAATTTCTGTTAATACCCCTCAAAAAAAATATCCTTTAGTTTTAGCAGAAAGTCCTGATAATCCAGGAAAAAGTTTTTTAGGTATCCAAGAGATCCATAATGAATTCGAACTTAAAGAAAAATTTAAAACTCCGGCTTGGGAAGCAACTTATTATTCTTTAGATTGGATTACTGGTTTCTTAAAATGGTTATTTATTCTTAGTTTAGGAATTGGTTTGTTTAACTTACTTCCTCTTCCGATTGTCGATGGTGGTAGAATGATGCAAGTATTCCTCCATAAATTACGTGGAGAAGAAAATGGCGAAAAATGGTACAGAAAAATTGGCATGTTTTTCTTACTTGTTTTATTATTAAATCTATTCTACCCTATGATTAGAGGCTGGTTAGGGATATAAGAACTTCTAAATAAAATAAACTAAAAGAAACTATTAAATAAAGAATTAAAAAATAAAAAAAAAGAATTAAAAAAAAATTAAGCTTTAATCAAATTTCTTAAACTATATTTCTTATTCAACAATAATTCTTGAGCAGGTAACTTTATTTTCCATCTCTCAACAACATAATCAAGAACAGTATTAAAAATAACATAAGATCCAGCAATTCCCATAGCAAATAAGATTCTTTCGTAAGCAACGATTGGAATTAAACTTACCCATGCTCCTGCTTCCATTGGTATAGTATAAAGCCATAACACACTACCAATTGCATGTGCAGTAAATGTTGCTCCTAAACTTCTCATTAACAAAAACTTCTTAGGAAATAAACTTCCTAAAATTGGAATTAACCAATATAATGAATAAAACCAAACTTGCCTCCCTACTGGATGAACCATAAATAAAACCATACAAATTGCTGGTACGATTGCTGTCCAATATTTTCTTTTATTCGCAAAATAGATTACTGCAAAAATCATTGGTAATAATCGTAACATGTTAATCCAAGTCCATTCTTTACCCACAATTAAATAATCAGCAATCTGAGCAAAGAAAACTATAATTCCACCAAAGACTGGACCTAAAAAAGCTCCTGCGGTTGGCCCAAAGAATTGGTACAATGTAAAAAACTGATTTTCCACTCCAAGTACTGGCGAAAAATTAATCTTCTTTCCAATTAATACTAAAGCAAAGAATATTAGTAAAAAAATTATTCTTTTTGTTGTAAATATCTGTTTCAAATCCATGTTAGACACCTCGTTCATAATTTTTATTAGATTTATTAATCAAATCTGTTTATTAAATTTATGTTTTAATATATCACCCACTAAATACAAAGAACCGGAAACAAGAACAAAATCATCTTCATTTGCTAATTTTAAAGCTTCTTTTACTGCTTCTTTACTATCTTGAATCATTTTAACATTTTGATTATATTTCAATACTACCTCATTTAATTTCTCAACAGGAGTAGGTTTAAAATTTCCTTCGGTGATAATAATCTGATCAAACAATGGCACTAATAAAGAAACCATCTCCTCTAATTTCTTATCTTCAGCGATTCCTAAAACAAGTATTTTTTTCCGATCTATTTTCTTTACAAACTTGACCAAATTCTTTATCCCTTCTAAGTTGTGTGCACCATCAACCATTACTAACGGGTTCTTTTGTAAAATCTGTAACCTTCCTGCCCAAAATGTATTTAATAATCCTAATTTTATTTTATCAATAGAAATTTTCAATAAATCTGCAACCAATAAAGCTAAACAAGCATTCTTTATTTGATATTCTCCTAACATCTTTATTGAAAAAGTATCATTTATTTTTCCAGTCACAGAAAAATTTTGTTCATTAAAACTAGAATCCTCAATTTTAAATTTTAATTCTTTATCCAAACCCATTAAAGATGAATTTTTCTGATTACAAACAGAATTAAATATATCTAAAACCACTTCATCAATTTCAGCAGTAACCACGATTTTATTTTCTTTAATAATCGCTGCTTTTTCATTAGCGATTTCTTCTTTAGTTTCTCCTAAAACACGAGTATGTTCCAAAGAAATATTTGTAATCACACAAATCTCTGGGTCAATTACACTTGTTGCATCTAATCTTCCACCTAAACCAACCTCAACTACAGCAAAATCAACTTGCTCATCAGCAAAATATTGAAAGGCCATCGCGGTAGTGAATTCAAAAAAAGTGGTATCAATTTCATTTTCTTCAACTTTTCTTTTCATGATTTCACTTAACTCGACAATCTTCTGACCAGAAATGTCTTTACCATTAATCTTAATCCGTTCATTAAAATTAACTAAATGAGGACTGGTGTATAATCCCACTTTGTAACCAGCTTCTTGTAAAATCTGAGCAAGAAATGCAGAAGTACTACCTTTACCATTCGTTCCCGCAATATGAATTGACTTAAACTTCTTCTGAGGATTATCTAAAGCAGTAACTAATTTCTCCATTTCTTCTAAACGTAATTTACTGCCAAATTTCTTTAATCCATAAAGATAATCTAAAACTTCTTGCATAAAATCTTGGGAACCATAATCTTTTTAAATATTTGGTATCTAAGACCAATTGGGTGGTTTGAGATGAAATCTTATCTTGATATTATTAAAAAAATCTTAGAAAAAGGAGAATTAAAACATAGTCGAACTGAAGTAGGCACTTTAGCAATTGCTGGAGCAATGTTTGAACATGATATGGCGGACGGATTTCCTTTATTAACAACAAAAAAAGTTCCGCTTAGATTAGTTGCTTCTGAATTAGAATTTTTTATTAAAGGGATTACTGATAAACAATGGTTGATTGAAAGAAATAATTATATCTGGAATGAATGGTGTTCTCCAAAAATTATTCCCTATGGACATGATCCAGAAACAAAACAAAAAATGATGGAAGAAAGAGAATTAGGTCCAATCTATGGTTGGCAATGGCGTAATTTTGGCGCTAAATATATTTCTCATGACCAACAACCGGAAGGAAACGGAATTGACCAATTCAAAAATTTAATTACA
>JABHRR010000020.1 GCA_018670095.1 Candidatus Woesearchaeota archaeon | reverse complement strand
TGTTAAATTTGTTTGTAATAAACGAACGCCACAATTAATATCGTATCCAATCCCACCAGGAGAAATCCCGCCAGTCTTAACATCTAAAGCAGCAACGCCACCAATAGGAAAACCATACCCTTCGTGGCCGTCAGGCATCACACAAGCGTATTTATAAATCCCAGGAAGACAAGCAACATTTCTAGCTTGTCCCAAAGATCTGTCCTGCTTCATTTTCTCAAGCAACTTTTCAGAAGCAAAGATTCTAGTAGGAACTTTCATCTCTCCGCTCATTGGAATTTCCCAAACATTATCAGAGATTTTCTTCAATTCAATAGGTTCTTTTTCAGTTTGATTAGGTTGTGTCATAGTAAAGGGATTATACTCTGTTTTTTATATAAAAGTTTCTAATAAAAAGAATTACACAAACATCCCATTAATCAAATTGCCAACAAAATAGGTAGCAATAATAACAACAACTGCAATCAACAGATGTTCAAGAATAACTTTAATTTTCTCTCCTTTTTTAGCAACGTAATAACTAAGAATGCCTAAACATAATAAACCCCAAAAGACAGCTACAACCATCGCTGTAGATAATTCAAAAAGAAGTACAGGAATAACAAAAGTTAAAGCAAAAATAAATTTTGTAAAAAAAGTAGATAATGTTGACTCCCAAACCTCTTTAACTGAATGTTTTCCCTCAGACTCTTCAGATATATGAATTCCCAGTGCATCAGACATTGCATCGGCAATCGCAATTGTTAAAATCCCACCTAACACAACTAATTTAGAATGTGTGCCTGCATTTAATCCGACCATTAAACCAAGTGTGGTAATAATTCCAGAAGTCAATCCAAAACTAAATCCGGTCTTTAATGAGTTTTTCATAAATTAAGTAATATTCCCACATTTAAATATGTTGTTATTTAACCCTACCATAAATATCTTCATAACGAATAATATCGTCCTCTTTATATTCACCTTTAGAAACTTCTAAGATTAAAGCTGATTTTTCGCCAAGATTTTTCATGGTGTGAATATGTTTAACAGGAATAAAAATATTCTCGCCAACATTTAATTCAACGGTTTCCAAATTTTTCTTAATTTCATCCAAATCAGCAAAAACAGGACCAAGTAAAACTTCAACTTTACCAGAAACAACGTACCAAGATTCTTCCCGGTAATTATGACTTTGTAAAGATAATTGACCAGACACTTCCAGAATCTTCACAGAACATTGTTCATTGTCAGCAAATAATGTATAACCGCCCCATGGCCGTTTTTCTGAATAAAAATCTTGATTTTTCATTTTCAATAAACCTCTTTTTAATTTGAACAGACCCTAATTTATTATAAACATTATTAAACCCAGATGGTGGTACCACAAATCCATAATCCTTATAAAACAAGCCTATAAAAAACAACCTATGATTAGTACCGGCGAGATTAAGAGACAAATATTCCATCTATTCTTAGGATTAGCTTTAGCAGGATTATATTACTTGGATATCCTAAGTCCACTAGCAATGTTCCTCGGAATAGTTTGTGGAGTATTAATCAGTTTTATTAGTAAAAGAATGGATCTCCCATTAATTAGCACTTTCTTAGATCATTTTGAAAGAAAAGAAGTAAGAAAAAAATTTCCAGGTAAAGGAATGATCTTTTATTTTGTAGGCGTTCTTTTAGTGATCCAATTATTTGAAAAAGATATTGCTCTCGCTGCTATTATGATTCTTGCCTTTGGCGATTCTGTTAGCCACGTTTTCGGAGCACAATTTGGAAAAATAAGAAACATTATCAGTGGAGATAAAAGAAAACTGTTAGAAGGAACTTTTGCCGGAACAATAGCAGGAGCTTTAGGAGCAGCAATGTTTGTACCTCTTCCAGAAGCAGTATTTGCAAGTTTCGCTGCGATGATCTTCGAAGTTTTCAAAATTGATTTTAATGACAAAACTCTTGACGACAATATCATCGTACCTTTAATCGCGGGCACAGTAATGTATTTGGTAAGGTTATACTTATAATCTCTTGTAATATCTCTTAAACCACCAAAATTCTTTTAAACTAACCAACTTTATAACCGAATATTAATACTTAAAACTGAGGTGAATTAAAATGTGTAATGATAATGAATGTTGTTGTAGTTCTGAAGAAAATAAAAAAGAAAAAACTGAAGAATGTTGTAATTCTGAAGATAAAAAAGAAGAATCCTGTTGTCACGAAAAAAAAGAAGAGTGCTGTGATAAAGAAACCCCTTCTGCTGGAGAAATTCTTGAAGAGTTAAAACAAGAAGAAACTCAGGAAGAAGAATCAGAAGCAAGAAAATATCAAAATCCTGCAGAAGAACAAGGAATAAAAGAAGATGACGAAACAAAAGATTCTACTGACATTAAAGAAGAAATGAATTTAGGCGAAAGAGATGAAGATCTTGACACCGAAGAAGGTAGAGAAAAACAAGTTGAAGATGATGAAATCAATCCAGAAGAAGCTGGATTCATGCAAGGGGAATCTGGAGCAGGTCAACTAGGTAAAGATGCTCTTACAGGAGAACCATTAATGGATGTTGAAGATGTTGTCGAAGCAGTAATTGATGGAACAAGCTACAGATTTGTTAATGAAGAAAACGCTGAAGAATTCCGAAAGAAACGAGAAAAAGAAGACAGTTAATTTTTTAATTTTATTTTTTTAATTTACTTTTTCTTCAAACTTTTTAAAAAATTTAGTCCTCCTATCAGTAACTTTAGACTCAACATCTCTCATAAATAAAAATAATTTTGCATTAAGTTCATCTGAATTTTCAGATAAAAAATCATAATCAGACTGTTCCAAATAATTTAAATCAAAACACAACTCTAATAAAACTTCAACTTCTTTAGCAGATCCATAAGCAATATTTAAGTAACGAAGAAAATCTTTCTTACTTGCTTTTGCACTGCCTTCAACAATATTTAATGGAATTGATACTGCGGCTCTTCTTAATTGAGAGGTGATATTATGGTCTTCAGATTTAGGAAATTTTTCAGTGATTTTATAAACATCCAAAACCAAATCATAAGCTAAATGATAAGCCCTAATATTCTTATACAATCTTGCCATAAAAATAAAAAAAGATTAATTCATTTAAATTAATTGTTGAATTACTAACTATATATCGTGAACTGGGTTCAGAAAAAAATATTAAAAAACCAAAATATATTTATTTAATATCAAAAAAGTAAGACGTAGCTAAAGCTACGTCTTAAAATATTAAAAAAAAAGTGAAAAGCCATACATAAAGATCAACAAGATGTGGACGTTAGTAAGCGCATGCTGAATTCCTCGTTGCCTTGGAACTTACACACCGCTTCTATCAAACCGCTGTTCTTGCGATGTCCTAAGGTGTCTCTTTTCAAGGTGTACTTCGTGCTTAGATGCTTTCAGCACTTATCACTTATGGCGTAGCTGCCCGGCGTACCTTATCAGATAACCGGTCGACCAGAGGCCACGAACCTTCGTTCCTCTCGTACTAAAAGGTCCTTCCTTTCAGACACCCAACACTCCCAGTAGATATCAAACAAACTGCCTCACAGCGTTCTGAACCCAGCTCACGATCCCTTTTAACGGGTGAACACCCCCACCCTTGGTAGCTTCTGCACCACCAGGATAGGAAGAGCCGACATCGAAGTAGCAAACCGCGCCGTCGATATATTCTTCCGTGTTCTAAAACGAACAACGAATA
>JABHRR010000019.1 GCA_018670095.1 Candidatus Woesearchaeota archaeon | reverse complement strand
ACGAAGTAGAGCCAAGAAGAGCGTTTATTGAGAAACATGCTCAAGACGTTGTTAATTTAGATGTTTAGACATATATTCTATATGTTTTTTCATAAGATTTTTAAATAGAATTTGATTTTTGTTGGTTATGGTAAAGACTATTGATGATTGTATGAAAGGAAAAGCAAAGTTTTCTAAATTAAGTGGAAAACATCCTTATTGTCCTCAAGATATTGAGGATGAATGTCATTATGCTTCAGATAATAATTATGTTCCAGATGATAATGGAGTCCAAAGGCCAATTTGTAGATTAAAAATTGAATTGGGGAAGCCTACGCCTCCAGAGCAAGGCAAAGGATTTCTTTCTTCATTATATAAGAAATCTTAAAATTAGCCGAAAAGTTTTTAATATAATAAGTTTATTATATAATAAATATTAGTGATAATAAAATATTTACAATTGAGGGGGATATATAAAATGCCAGGTGGCGAAAAATCATTAATGATTTTTGAACTTGTCATTTAATAGCTTTCTTGAAAAAATATGTGAGGTTAAATAAAAAATGCCAGGATTTGATAAAAGTTTAGATAAAGAATTGTTTTCAGAATCAGTTGAATTTGAAAGAAGTAGGGTTACAGTTGCAGTTTTTGCTTACAATGATGGTACACCTAAATTACAGGTTACTAGAGAGAATAAAAATGCTGCCGGTGAATTTTCTTTTACTAAGTTAGGTAGAATGACTAAAGAAGAAGTAGAAGCTGTTTTGCCTTTAATGGAGAAAGCTAAAGCAAGTCTTTAGATTTTTATTTGTTTTTTTCTTATTTTTTAATTTAGTTTATTAATTTGTGATTGTATTTTGTAATTAGAGAAATAACTTATATAACAAATTAACTTTGTTTAGGATGTTCGTGGCCAATATCTTTTCTTTGTTCTAAGTGTTTGATATGGGCTATTTTTTCTTCTTTAAGATCAATTCTTTTATCCCGATGTTTACTAATAATATCGCCAACATGTTCTCCACCTAAGAAATGGGGTAAAATAACATAATCTGCACCGGCTTTATACAATCTTAAAGCTTCTTCAATTTCGTTAGCAGTAACAAATATTTTTGCTCGTTGATTAACTGTCCGTGTTTTTCTAATCAACAATAAATTATCTTGCACTTCTGGAACTGTAGAAACGAGAATTTTTATTTGTCTTAAATTCATTTTATGGATGATTTCTTCATCAGTAACATTTCCATAAATGCAATGATAGCCTTCTTTGACCATCATTGTAATAATTTCAGGATTGTAATCAACAACTAAAACTTTCTTTTTAACTTTTTTCATCTTTTGCAAAATACTGTAACCAATTCGGTTATGGCCGCAAAGAATGATTTTTGGTTTAACTTCACTAGGTAAATATTCTAAACCCTCAGTTGTAAAGACATCAAATATTTTTAAAGGTTTTTCCATTACTTTGTAAATCCAATGGTCATACTTGATTAAGTAAGAAGTTAATGTTATGGAAAATAAAGTAATGATTACAGTTAATGAGAATAATTCTTGAGAAATATGTCCCAAAATTAATCCTTCTGCTGCTAAGATTAATGAGAATTCTCCTACTTGGGCCAAAGCTAATGAGGATAAGAATGATGGTTTTTTTGTATATTTGAATAATGAACAAATTAACATGATTACAAATGGTTTGATAATAATTACTGTTAAAGTTAGAACAATAAGTTCTAGCCACATCTGGGTAATTACTCCTACAGATAAGGTCATTCCTAAAGATACAAAGAATAGTAATGAGAAAAAATCTCTTAAAGTTTTTATTCTTCCAATAATTTCATAACTGTAATCAACGTTACCTAAAGCGATACCGGCAACAAAAGCGCCAATGGCAATTGAGAAACCAAGATAATGGAATGCTAATGAGAAAGTAAAACAAACTGCTAAAGAACTGATTAATAACAATTCTTGATTTCTGGCGGCATACTTAAATACATAAGGGAAAACAAATTTTCCAGCAAGAAAAGCAAGAGCGAAAAGTGATAAGAACTTTAATACTGCCATGCCAACAAGAGCTAAAGAAACATCATTAATTGTAGTTAAAATAGATAAAGCGAAAATAGCAATAATGTCTTGTAATAATAAAATACCAATAACAATTCTACCATGTAAAGTGTTTAACTCTCTTTTATCTGAAAGTAATTTCATCACAATCATTGTTGAAGAAAAAGCGATGATCAAACCAATATAGGCTGCTTCTAAACTTAAGAAGCCAAGCATGATAGAAACTAAATAACCAATACCAAAAACAATGATAATTTGGATTGCTCCTCCTAAACTTGAAACTAAGGCAACACTTTTTAATTTCCTTAATTCCATTTCCATTCCAACGATGAACAATAAGAAAGCAATTCCAATTGTAGACATGGATTCAATGATGGTAAGATCGGTAACTAATTTAAGAACTGGAGTAATAAGAACACCAACAACAACATAAGCAAGAATTTGTGGTTGTTTGATTAATCTGAAAAGGAAGGCGAACAGGGCAGCAATTATTGTAACTACACCTAGCTGCAAGAATATGTCTCCACTAATATCTATCATCTCTTATAATAGTAAAATAAATGGGGTATATAAAGATTGTTGTTTGGATGGTACTAAAGTTATTTTATATTGGGTCTAAAGCAGCACATAAATCAATATAAACTATTTTACTTCTCAGAAGATTATGTTTCTAGAAATTATTCTGGCAATCGTTTTAGGGATTTTGTCAGGAATTATTACAGGCTTAATTCCAGGGATTCATGTGAATCTGATTTCTTTAATTGTTTTATCACTTTCTCCGCTTTTATTAGCGATAACTTCGCCGATAATTGTTGGAGTTTACATTGTTTCACTTGCGTTAACACACACTTTCTTGGATTCTCTTCCCAGTATTTATCTTGGTGTACCAGATGAAGCGCAAGCTTTGAACGTTCTGCCTGGGCATCGATTGTTGCACAGAGGAGAAGGACATAACGCGATTGTTTATACTGTGATTGGTTCTTTAGGATGTTTATTGTTAGGGATAATTTTATTTCCGATTTTTATCAAAAGTATGGAAATAGTTTATCCTTTAGTAAAATGGGGGATTGGATATTTCTTAGCATTAATCATGATTTTTATGATTGGGAAAGAAAAAGGGAAAAGAGTGAAAAGTTTAATTTTATTTTTAATGGCTGGTTGTTTAGGGTTAATTGTTTTTAGTATTCATCATTTGAAACAGCCATTATTTCCGTTACTATCTGGATTATTTGGTTTCTCAATTTTATTAATGAGTTTGTTACAGAATTCTAAGATTCCTGAACAGGATTTATCTAAACCATTAATAATCTCTAAGAAGAATACTGTTAAAGCAGTAACTGCGGCTTCTGGGGTTGGTTTTATTGCTGCTTTTCTGCCTGGATTTGGTTCATCTCAGGCTGCAATTGTTGCAACGAATATTGTTGGTGATATTGGGGATGAGGGTTTTTTGGCGTTAGTAGGGGGGATCAACACAGCCTATTCGTAACTT
>JABHRR010000018.1 GCA_018670095.1 Candidatus Woesearchaeota archaeon | reverse complement strand
CTTTCTGTTGAACATACGGATGAAACTGCTATTGGATTCAAATTTTTCTGTCCGAAATTCACGTTAAGTTATACTGGAGACACAAAATTAACTCCTCAATTATTGGAAGAATTAACAGGTACAGACATTTTAATTTTAAACGTTCCATATCCGGGAAGTAATGGTAAAGGAATGAACTTAGATACAGAAGCAGCAATCAAAATTGTTTCTCATGTACGGCCAAAATTGGCAGTGATCACTCACTTTGGATTAGATATGCTTAGAGCAGATCCAATCCAAGAAGCGAGAGAAATACAACGTATTACTGGAATACAAACAATTGCAGCCAAAGATGGATTGTTAATCTCACCGCAGAGTTATGAACGTTCTAAAAGTCCAGTTAAAGGATATGATTAATTCTTTATAATAAACTAATTAACCAAACTACTCCTAATCCAATAAAACAACCTGCAGAGATGAAAGGCATGGCAGGATAGAATTTCTTTTCTTCAGCTTTCCAAAACAAGACCGCTAAACCCGCTAAAGCAAAGAAAGGAATAATTAACGATTGCCATAAACCTATTTCTTTCAAAATAACGCCGGCAAAGATTAAAGGGAAAGCGATATCTCCGCCACCAAGAATTGCTGTGCGCACAGATTTCTGGATAATCTTTGTTTTTGTTGCTGTTTTTGATGCTGATTTTGTAAGACTAGAAGTTTTGCTCTTTTTTATTTTTGGTTTTTCTGCTTTCTTTTCTTTTAGATTCATTTTGCCTAATTGATATGGAATCAATAAACCTGCAAATACTTTTGCTTTCGCTTGCGATTTTGCAAGAGTAATCATATGTTTAGATTTCCAAACAGCATAAGCATCATAAATAGAAATTAAAATCAGTAAAATTGAAACGGAAAAAAGATTTAACATGGGAACAAAGATAGCTGCTAACCCTCCATAAATGAAAATTTCAGTCAAATTTTGGATCCAAATATTAGGTTTAAATATTTTCCAAAAAGCAAATATTAAAGCTAATAAAAAAGCAAGTTCTGGTTTCATAAAAGCTGTAAAAGAAACTAAGAGAGCAATAAAGATAGCAATCAAAAACCAACCTTTCCAAATCCAAATTAGTTTGAATTTTATTAGTAAAAGTAACAATCCGGTTCCAATAAGTATTGCTAAAAGAATTGGTAAGTAAGAAGTTTCTTCATCTATTGGAGGTCGTTCTCCAAAAGGTAACTCTTTAAATGTTGTTTCACCAGTTTCTGTAGATTTTAAAGGGTCAATGTATTTATACAAAGTAGCTATGCCCATGAACTGAGCTAGAAGAAATATAGTTAAGAGGATAAGAGTTATTTTTAAAGTGTGTTTCATCTGTTAATAGAATATTAAGTGGGTTTTAAAATGTAGTAACTACTTCTGAGAAGGTAATGTTTCAGAAAGTTTATAAATGGGATTGCTTCAAAAACGTAAAATGGCAGAAGATAAGATTGGTTTAGAACCAAAAGGATTTTGGGAAGAAAGACAAGCAACAAAAAGTTACCCTCAAAGATTAAGAAAAATTGCAGAAAAATATCAAAATTGTTTTGAAGTTCAAGACACTCTTTTTGGTGATAATGCTGCAATTCAATATTTAACTTCTTTAGCGGAAGATACACTTGATAGAGATCATCATGCTTCAAAAGAAGATAAAATCTTTGACAATTTAGAAGAAAGATTCTCTAACTTGGCAGATCAAGTTTTAGTTGGAAACCCACATTATCAACAACCAGTATTTAATTTAGCAAAAACTTTACAACATAAAGGGCTAAATAGTTTTTCATCAATAATCTATCAAACTTTATCTGAAGTGGATGGATTAACTCCCTCTTTACAACAACAAGTAAGATTAGGATTGATTGGAACTAGAGGAGAAAATTTAGGATTAAAAAAAGATGGGAAAATTTCTAACAGAAAATTTGTAGAAGATAAAGTTGCTGAATTCATTAATGATGACCCAGCAATATCAGGAAATTATGATTCAAAATTATTAGATAAAGCAGTGAATAATTATAACATTGATTATGGAAGAACCCCTTCACCAGAAGGTTCATTATTTAGTGGAAGTCATTTTCTGTGGATGGAACGGGATAGAGAAGAACCTGATCAAAAAAGGCTTGAATTAGCAAAAGAAGATTTAGAATTGGCTTTAAAAGACAATCCAGATTTATTTGTACCTATCTATTTGATTGAAACACATTATTCTGCTGCTGGGAAAAAGAAAATTGCTGATGTTGCAACTGAAGTTTTAGCACCTCATGATATTAAAACAATGAGGTTAGATTTTACAGATAAACTTATTGCTAAAGCAAGAGAATTTAGAGATTTAGGAAGATATGATGATTGTATTGATGTTTGTAATCGAGTGAGGATTAATAATCCAGATAATTACCACGCGAGTTATTACAAAGGAACTGCAAATATGATGGCAGGAAACTTAGGTGAAGCAGAAATAAATTTTAGTGAAGCACTTGAATTAAAACCAAAACATGAGTATGCAAACAAGTTCTTAAATAAAATTAAAGAAGAATTATCTCTTCAAAGAGAAGATTAAAATATCAACTAAAATTACTGAAATCTAACTTTTGTTGATTTTTTTCTTGATTTTCTTTTTCTTTATTTGCAAATTCTTCAAATAAAGGAATCTTAATTGGCACTGCAAATCTAGTAAAAGTACTAGTTACCAAAGCTTCGCCTTTATCCAAAGCAGCAATGTTTCGGTTATCTTGACTCAAATCTTGTGGAGATGATTCAATTATTGCTTGTCGTTCAGAATTCATTTCTATACCGAGAATAATTTTAGTATTCATATTTGCCAGAATATTTTTTGGAATCTCACTTGGTAATTGAGTAATAGCAATCAAACCAACTTTAAATTTTCTTCCTTCTCTGGCTAAAGTGTCAAAAATATTACTACCCTGTTCAAGAACTTTTTTTCCTAATACTCTCGGAGCTTCTTCCAAAACAACAGAAATGACCGGTTTATCATTTAGTTGTCCAGACTTTTTGTAATATTTATATTTCTCAAAGATTTCAGTAGTAATTAAACCACCAACAAGAATTTCTATTGCTCCGGAAAAAAAGCTAGTGTCAATAATAACAATTTTTCCCTGTTCTAAATCTTGACAAATTTCACTGATTGTATTTTCCCCAGCAGTTTCGTCAAAGATTCCTTTACAATATAACTGGTTGTTTTCAAAATCTAAATTTAATAAAGAAATTAATTTTCTTTTGACTACAGAAATGGTATCTTCATGAAAATTTATTTGTTCAATTTTTTTTTCTTCAAATAAGGAACGAATCCAAATTTCTTTAAATTTCCGATAATAAGCATAAAGGCATTGTCGTTGCGGATCTGACAAAGAGATAGCGCCTTGAAAATGTTCTGGCTTTAATTTACTGAGATTAATTTTTAATGAACTTGCCCCTACGGGTGGATCACTAGGGGTGTAATAAGAAACTTTCTCTTTGCGAGGATGATCTTTTAATCCCAATTCTGTTCGACCGTAATATTCATCGTGCGGATCTAAAACTAACATTCCTGCGTAATCATGATTAAGAATTTCCCAAAGAATGCAAGACATTAAATTGCTCTTGCCTTTTCCGGTCGATGCGGGGATAAGAACGTGATGAGAAAGAACATCTCTTCCTTGAAGGAAAATGTTAAAATCCATTTCTTTACTTCCGGACCTTAATTTTCCGAGATAAAGAGGATTTTTGGGTTTAGTAATAAATGAAAGATCTTCTTTTGTTATTTCTCTAACTTTACTGAAGAATGTAGGAAGCTTTTTACAAGTCTTGCTTTTGTTACCAATGTTAAGAATTGGTTTTAATAGAGCTAATTGATAATTTCTCAAATTTTCATCCATAATTTGAAATGAACCTTCTTCTAAATTCATTCCAGAAACCATCTCTAAATTTTGTTGTGAGATCTGACTTCCGTAGATAAGGTCATAAACTTGCAGAATGAACTTTTCGTTGTTATTTTCAATAACAGTAAGTTCGCCCAATTCTACTTCTTGGTCCGCTTTAATACGCATTACAATCTTACTGAAATCACCGGAAACGACTTGACCTTTTATCATTCAGAAAAGTGTTATTTTGTTGTTTTTAAGAATTTAGGTTGTGAATAAGATAAATAGATGAAAACCTTTTTAAAGAACCACCGTTATTTGATATAAATATGACAGAAGCAACAATAATGCATTTTAGACAAGGACGACATCATGTTAATCCTAAACAGATGATTCTTAAAGTAGCTGATACAGCTGAAGAAGCTGAGAAGAGTATTGGTAAAACAGTTACTTGGAAAAGTCCTGCTGGAAAAGAGATTAAAGGAAAGATTTCTGCTTTACATGGCCGAAATGGTAATGTAAGAGCTATTTTTGAAGATAAAGGATTACCTGGCCAAGCTTTAGGTCAAAAGATCAAAGTTGAATAATTTTTGAGTGTTTTTAAGCTTATTTTTTAAGAGATATAGAGGGTTTTTTAGGCTGATTTATCGATAACTACTGAAGAGTGATAAAAATAGCGAAAAGTTTATAAATAGTGAAAACTTTGAGGTATTAAGATGAAAAAAAAGATAATTCACGTGGTAAACAACCGTGCATTAAATGGTGGAATTGGTACTGTTTTAGATTACTTAGATGAAGGTTTAAGACAAAATAATCTATATGATAGTTCAGTATTAACAACTTATTCTCAAGATGACGGTAAATTTGGCTATGAATCTCTTAAAAAAAATGGTAATTTTGGAGAACATATTTACAACAAGAATTTTCTTGAACAAGAACTAGCTCAGTATGATGTAGTCCATATTCATGGAATTCCTTCTTATAGAATATTAGAAGCAGTCGAAGCATTGAAAGGAAAAGGACAAGCACCAAAAATTGTTAATACCTGTCATTCGAGTGTTAAAAAAGAATTAGCCGCACATTACGAAAGATCAAAAAATACAGGTGATGGTAGAGCTTTAGAGAGAATGATAGATAATGGAATACTAGAAAAACCAGGAAGATATTGTGATAATTATTGGGGATCAGCAATATTTAGACAAGAAAAAGTTATGACTTTAGCAGATAAAGTTCAACATATGAACAATGCATACTTAGATGATATTGTAGAAGAATATTCCGCACATGAAAATAAAGATAAACATTCTGTGGTGTATAACGGAATTGAATTATTAAATGAAGACGAATTAACTACAAGACCAAAAGATAAAAGATTATTATATTGTGGAAGGTTTGCCGCTGAAAAAGGTATTGATGAATTCATAGAATCATTACCATCAATCTTTGAAAAACATCCAGACACAAAAGTAAAAATAATGGGTGGAGATAAAGATGGAATTCAGGTTGAAAAATATAAAAGAAAAGTAAAAGAAGAATTAAGTCATAAGTTTGGCGACCATTTAGTTATCGATTATTTGGACAATATTGATTTTACAGGATGGGTAACTGATAAAAAAGAAATCAAAGCATGTTATGAATGGACAGATTTTTTAGTGATGCCTAGTAAAGATGAAAGTTTTTGTTTAGCAATAGCGGAAGCGTTAAATCATAAAAGAATACCAATCATGACAGATACCCATTCATTAAGAGATTTATATTTATCAAAAGATGCAGGGTTAGGTATAGATGAAAATAAAAGAACCGGACAAGGAATAGCAGACGTAGTAAACTTTGCTTTAGATGAAATTGATCAACCCTGGATGGAAATAATGGCTGAAACAGGGAGAGAATTAGTAAAAGAAAATTATAGTTTAGAGAAAGTTTTAGAACAACAGGTAAGATTATATGAAAGCCTCTGAAAACAAAAACGGACAAGAACTAATAAAACATGATTTGGATAAATATATCGCCGAACTTACCGACAAATATTTTCCAGAAGGAGAAATAAAAACTTTTGATAACCACATTGTTTTATTTTCAACTCCAGAATTTAAATATGAAGGGGTTGCAGTTAAAAAAGCTTTCAACAATTCTGCGTCTAAATCATTATTAGAAAAAGAAGTTGAAACATTCCTAAAGTTAGGAAAAGTGTTTGACAAACAAGAAAAATATAAAATTCCAGAATTGTTAAAATACAATCTTTTAGATGGAGTTATTGTAATGCAAAGATTGTTAGGATTAAATGCGGTAGGAAAAGTGATG
This sequence comes from Candidatus Woesearchaeota archaeon, assembly GCA_018670095.1. Lineage (GTDB taxonomy): Archaea > Nanobdellota > Nanobdellia > Woesearchaeales > GW2011-AR9 > JABJOX01. The sequence continues at coordinate 15,330 of JABHRR010000018.1, read as the reverse complement.
AGTAACCTAACACAAAGAGATAATGTTATAAAAGATATTTCAGGATGGATTTCTGTATTACATTCAATTGATTCAGAAGAGAAAGAATATAAAGTTGAAGATACTTCAATATATCAAAGATTTAATTCTTTTTTAGAACACGATTTAGTTAAGTCTCCAAACGATCAATCATTATTAAAAGTAAAAAAACTTTTAGAAAATTGGTCACAAAAAACATTTGTTTCAAAATTTTCTTTGTTACAAGGAGACTTAAGTCCAATCCATTTTTACTTTGAAAAAGATGGAGTTTATAGTATAGATTTTAATGGTGGGAAATATGGCCCAGTTGAAGAAGATATTGCTAGTTTTGTTTCTAACTCTAGATACCATTTTATAAACGCAACAGGAAGTGAAGAAATGTCTGAACAGATAAACGAAAGTTTGATTGATACTTATTCCAAAGACAATTCTCTAGAATTAAATAAAAGTTTACCATTTTATGTTGCTTTCTTTGATTATATGAAAGCAAGAATTGAAACAGATGAAAGTCGTCCAAAGTTAAATAAAATTATTACTTCTTTATCAGAATGAAAAATTAAGCACTTCCACCAGGTCCGCCAGGAGTAGGGGGAATAGCAATTTCTAATTTATCTTCATCGATGAACTTGTGAATCACACTTTCTATATAACCGCAAAGACCTTTAATCTCATTAGCATAATGTTCAATATTACTAACACCACTTGTCCAATCTGCAGCAGAAACTGTATGTAAAGGAACTTTATTTTTTATATTGTCTCGATAAGTTTTCAAAGCAACTTCATTAGTATCATAAATTTTTTGGATAAACTCTTTTTTTTCAGTTTTCTCTTTAATCTTCGCTGCTCTTAAAACACTTTTACAACTTCTGAGATTGCTTTCTATAGTGTTGGCACGATTTTTCGCTCTTGTTACTGCGGCTGCAGTTTTCACTTGCAAATCATCATCTTTTAATTTTTCTGCCGCTTCACCTGCAAGCTTAATATATGCCGTTGCGGGTTCTAATAAAGCTTTTCTTTTCTCAAAGCCTTTCTTCTTCTCTTTTGCTTCTTTCTTTGTTCCCAACCATTCTCTAAGCTTATCATATTTTTCTTGATCTTTAGATTTACTTGCTGCTTTATCGGCTTCAGTTGGCGGAGCCACTAAAAAGAATTTGATGACATACCAGAAAATCATAATTACAACTGCAGTCAAAGCTAGGTCAATAAATTTAAGTACTGTGTTTCCAACCATGTCGCTTACAAAATCAACTACCATTTAAAACAACCCACCCAGATGAAATTTCATTACATTTAAAATCCAAAATAATAACAGACAAAGAGATAGTTTAAGGATAACTGTTCCTTTAGTATCATGTTCTTGACCCATCCATTTAGTTAAATTAAATAAAGTATAAGCTAGACCAACTATTGGTCCACCAATTAATATTAAAGCAATTGCAGTAGCCCAACCGGCACCAGTTGCTGCTAAGACTTGATCTGGAAGGAAAATAGCGGCAATAGTAGCGATAACTCCCGCAACAACAACAGCGTGATTTTTACCTAAGAAACCTAATCCCTTACCTTCTTTGCCACTGAAAGCGTTTATTACGGCAAAGAAAACTGTAAACATTAAAACCCAAATTAAAATTCTAGTAACAGCAATAACTGCAAAACTATCAGTCAATCCCAATAAACTTAAATCTCCAATAAGAAGAACTTTATCCCAAATGTTACCTAAAGTGTCTGTAATATCAGCTAAAGCTGTCGGAATTAATAATAAAGACATCAATGTAAACAACCAACTCTTTTTCATGATAACTATAAGAATTACTTTATTGTTTATAAGAATTTCGCTATGAGAGGAAATGATGGGGGAAAATTAATTATTATTTTTCAAGCTCTTTTGCCATCTTTTCTAATTCTTTGATTTTGGCAACAAAAGCAGTGTCCCATTTGATGACATCATTTATTGAATCTTTCATTTTTTTAAGATTAGATTTGTAGAAATTATTATTTGTTGGATCTTTATTGGACTTTCTAAATTTACCTTCATCATTTAGTAAATGAATAATCTGACTTGCTGCTAAAGAAAAATTATTTTCTAGTAAAACTAAAATTTCTTGAAAATATTTTTTTATTTCATGATTTAATTTTTTAGCATCCGCATTTTTAGGAGTATCTTTTAATTTCTTGAAGTTTTTATATGATCTTTTCCAATACTTGTTCAACCTTCTTGTGATTTTGTTAAAATATCTTTTATTCTTAGCAGCTTTAACAACCTTTTTAGGGTCATTACTATCTAACAATATTTTAGTTTTCGTCAATAAATCGTACTCTTTTAATGCCCATTCTTCCGCTTTTTCAGCATTTTCTTCCCCTCGTTTAAGGGGTTTATCATCTTCAGGAGATTCTTCAGGCTTTTTAGGGTCTTCAGGCTTCCTAGGATCTTCGGGTTTTTTAGGATCTTCAGGCTTTCTAGGATCTTCAGGCTTTTTAGGATCTTCAGGTTTTTTAGGGTCTTCAGGCTTTTTAGGGTCTTCAGGCTTTTTAGGATCACGTTCTGGATCATTATCATCTTTATTCCGATTACGTAAACGACTCCACCAGCTAGGTTTTGAAGAACCACCGGTACTTACAGTTGTTCTGTTGCCACCATCTTTATTCCGATTACGGAAGCGACTCCACCAGCTAGGTTTTGATGAACCGCCAGTTGTTCTGCCGCCATCTCTATTTCGATTCCATAAACGACTCCACCAGCCAGGTCCTGAAGAACCGCCAGTTGTTCTGCCGCCACCTCTATTTCGATTCCGGAAACGACTTAACCAGCCAGGTCCTGAAGAACCAGAACTACCAGAACCACCTGCTCCGCTACGTGAACTGAAATAACTTCCAATTACCCAAAAAATAAGCAGGACAAGCAGAACATAAATCCATTCAAAGAAAGTTAAAGCAAACGATTCCCAATCACCTAAACCAAGAGCAACAAATCCAGAACTTTGAGTTGTTAATAAATCAGCAAACTGAGCCAAGATCCAAAAAAGTAAAATTATTAAACCAGATTTCATTAATAATGAACCGAGAGAATCAGTTTTATCTCTAACAATAAAATAAATTAAACCGCCAATCAAACCACCTAATAAAATAAATGCGACAGCGGTAGCGTATGATGTAGAGATTGCAAGAAGGATTGAAGTAGGAGTAAAAACAGTAACGATAATTGATAAAATTATAGAAATGGTAATAGTAATTTGTCTAGGTATTTTATCGCCAAGAGCAACTTTACCGGCAGCATAAAGTATAGTAAACACTAAGATGGCATAAAGTATCCTGATAAATCCTAGAAATTGGTTGGAATTTCCACCTAAAAATGCTAATGAACCAATACTACTGAAAAGAAATGTAAAAATTTCACCTACTTTGTCTAAAGGACCAGCCATTACTGAACTAGCTGTTAAAACTCCTAAGATCATATAAATAATGGGTATCCTTTTTTTCATTACATCCACACCTAATATTAATAAGAATGAAATGAGTGTATATAAAATTTTCTGTATAATGGACTATTGATTAATCCTTTTTATTTGTCCAAAACATTTATAAATAAGCCCCATTCTAAATGAATCTATGACTCATATATTAAGCGTAAACCCAAATGAATTGGTCAATAAAGCTGCCGAAGAACTAAAGAAACAAAAGTTAGTTGAACCTTTAGATTGGAGCAAATTTGTTAAAACTGGTCACCATAAAGATAGATTGCCAGACAGTGAAAATTGGTGGTTTTATCGGGCAGCAGCGATTCTAAGAAGTATTGCTAGGTTAGGTCCAGTGGGAACACAAAAGTTAAGAACTAAATATGGTGGGAAAAAGAATCGAGGCCACAAACCAGAACACGTTTACAAAGCATCAGGATCAATTATCAGAAAAATTCTTCAACAATTAGAAAAATCAGAATTAATTAAGCAAACTGAAAAAGGCGTTCATAAAGGTAGAGTTTTAACTCCGAAAGGAACTTCACTATTAGACAAAATTGCAGTTCAGATTGCTAAACAACAATATAAAGAGAGTAAACAATAAAAATGGCACGAAATATACATCCCTCTAAAAAGAAAAGGTTAATCAAACTTAGTATGCAAACTAGGTGGGCACCTTTTTGGACAGTTTTCAAGATTTATGGTAAAGGCAGAAGAGTACATCCTTCCCGACACACAGAAGTTAAGAGAAGTTGGAGAAGAGGAAATACTAAAGCTTAAGTGAAAAATGGCTAAAAAAGAAATTAAAATGATTGAACGGACTTATAATGTTCCTTTACGTAAAGAGTTTCAGAAAGTTCCTCGTTATAAAAAAACTAATAAAGCGGTTACTGCGATGAAACAGTTTCTTTCTAAACATATGAAATCAGATAATGTTAAAATTGGTAAAAGTATTAATGAACAAATATGGAAGCACGGAATTAAAAATCCACCTCATCATGTTAAGATCACAGTTACTAAAGATGATAAGGGCGAAGTTAAAGCTGAATTGTTTGGAATGAAAAAGAAAGAAGATAAGAAAGGGAAGAAAGTTAAAACTGAAAAGAAAAAAGAAGTAAAAGCTGAGAAAGCAGAAACTAAAGAAGAAGTGAAAAAAGAAGTAACTGAAACAAAAGAAACAGAAGCACCTAAAGAAGAAGTTAAAACAGAATAATTCTAATTACCATTTATAAAACCCACGAGAAATTTAAAATAAAGTTGATTTTATATTTTTGAGATCCTAAAAAATATATCATATTTTTGGGACACAAATAAAGTAGTTGCTTTATTTTGTGGATTTTTAAAGTGTTCCTCTTTAAAAAACCCATTAGAATTCGAAGAATTCTAGGGGTTCCAGAAAATCAAAGGTTTTCTCAGAACCCACTGGTCACTGGTCAGGTGCGGGAAAGACATATAAAGGATGAGTTTCCTGAAATTGTTATGAGAAAAGAGGTATTCTAAATTGGCTAAAAGAATTGAATCACCATCATCAATTAACACATTCAAACAGTGTCCTAGAAAATATTATTATTCTTATATAGAAAAGTTACCCACTGTTCCAAACATCCATCAAATTCGAGGGAACATTGCCCATTCTACTTTAGAACATTTTTATGATGTTGATGTAAGCAAATTTAATTTAGAAAATTATGAAATTGAATATAAAAAAATTGTTCAAAAACTTTTATTGCACCAATGGGATAAGTATACACCTAAACTTAACGGACTTAATCTTAACCAAGATAAGATCAAATTTTATTTTGAAGAAACAATGTTAATGGTAATGAATTGGTGTAATCATTTCTTAAAAGACATCAAAGCATTAATTGAAAAAGAAAATATTTCTATTCCAGAAGCGTTTATGAAATTAACACCAATCAGGGAACAGAAATATGCTTCTGAGAAATATGCTATTCGAGGATTTATTGATGCCATTCACCATTATGGCAATGAGGTACACATTCTTGATTATAAAACTAATTCTCGCTTTGATATGAAAGAGCCAATCATTTTACAATTGGCAATCTACTCATTATTATATCAAGAAAAGAGAGGAGTCTTACCTAACAAAGTAGGAATATTCTTTTTAAGACATAAACCAAAATATATTAATGTTGAGCCAAGAATGATAGAACTAGCAAAAAAAGAAATTAGTGCTATTCATGCCCATACTTCTAGTACAGAAAACATTGATGATTATCATAAAAAAATTACTCCCCTTTGTAAATGGTCAACGGGTAAATGTGATTATTATGATACTTGTCTTCCGCATGAGAAGTAAGGCAAGTAAAAAATTATGAAATGATTTTGCTTACTTGTCTTCCGCACAAATAATTCTATTAAAAAAATAAAGAAAAAATAAAGAAAAAAAATTATCCTAAAGCGGCATAACTTGTCCTAATTATTTCTTGATAACTTAACGTTCCCAATCCAAAGTCTGGTAATCCCAAAATTGCCATTATTGCCAAAGTAATAAAGAAGGCATAAAAATAAAGGAATAAGTTATTAAAAAAATGGTTGCCCCTCATTTCCATCGGCAAAACAAAATGTTTTGCTAAGAGGAAGATCGCTAAGAGAACTACCAAAATTATAGCAAAGGCAAAAATGGGTAATTCCATAATTAAAACTACAGTTTCTACTAAAGCACCTACCAATAACGCGACTAACGCAAATCCAAACAAATACAAATTAAAAAAGAACACTTCCATAAACCGTTCAGAAGCAAACCTTTCTAGGATTACATCTTTAGAGATGACCGAACCCGATATTGCGGCCAGGAAATACGATATTGCTTCGATAATCATATGACAAAATACGATAGACATAATTCCAATAAATACTAAGTAAGGTGCAGAACCAGTAAAAGCAGCGGCATTCTTTGCAGTTAAACCAAATATTGTTCCCCAGACTGAAGCGTTCCAGGTTATCAGGAAAATTGCCCCATCACCGGTAAGAAGAGCCATAATAAAACAAGCCATAAGAACCATGAAATTATTGCTTAACAAATCTAAAAATAAATTGCCATCAAAAACGTCTGAAACTGCCTGGCCAGTAAAACCTTGCCCAAACCTAATTTCAAGTTGTTCTCGGAAAAGATTGTTAGCTTGCATTTCAGGCATAACAATTGTACCCATCGCATAAACCAAAAGAATTCCGATGAAAAGGAAAAAATAAATTTTTACAACCTCAACGTCATCTTTCCAAAGAGCAGAAAAAGAAACCTTCTGTTCCATACTTTCCTGCCGTTCCTCTATCGAGAAAATTTTATACAGTTCTGGGAGGAGAAGTAAAGATGTAAAAGCTACCGCCACTAAAGCAGGATCGCCGGGAAATAAGAATTTTGCAATTACAATTCCAATAAATGAGTAAAGTAATCCTAAAATAAAAGCATATCTGCCTTTTTTTTCTAACCAATCTTCAGGAAATAAATGTTCTAAAACCATTGTTTATCAACCTCTTTTTTTGTTATGTGAAAAAAGCACTAAAAATTGATTATCGAATTTTCTTAGTGTCTTTTGTTAAGTAAAGTTAATTGGCTTTATATATTTTGTTATTTGTTAAATGAAGAAGAAATACGTAACGTTTTTAAATTAAAGAGATATTAAACCAATTATTAAAAACTTTGGAGGATTAAAAATGGTTGCCACATGGATTATTATTGCTATTGTTGTAGTTGTAGCATTATTTATTGTATACATTTACAACAGTTTGATTAAGTTAAGAATGAGAGTAAAGAATGCTTGGGCACAGATTGACGTGCAATTGAAAAGAAGGTATGACCTAATACCAAATTTAGTAAGTGCAGTTAAAGGATATATGAAACATGAAAAAGGTGTTTTAGAAGAAGTAACTAAAGCAAGAACTTCTTTAATGTCTGGTTCAACACAAGAAAAAGCAAAAGCATCTAACCAAATCACAGAAGCTTTAAAATCTATTTTTGCGGTAGCAGAAAACTACCCAAACTTAAAAGCTAATGAGAATTTTATGCAATTACAAGAAGAATTGTCTGGAACAGAATCAAAGATTGCTTACGCAAGACAGTTTTATAATGATAGTGTAATGGCATTCAATGAAGGGATTCAAGTATTTCCAAAAAACTTTTTTGCTAAAATCTTTGGTTTCCACCAGGAAGAATTCTTTGGTGCTGAAGGGGTTGAAAGAAAAAACGTTAAAGTGGAATTTTGAGTTTACTTTATTTTTTTATTTTTTAAATTTTTGAGGAAATAACAATGGGGATATACGAAGAGATTGCAAGTAATAAAAGAAGGTCCTATTTGTTAATCTTTTTCTTCATGGTCTTTGTTATTTTTGTTGGTTTTATAGTTGGCTTTTTTTATGGATCAACTTATTTTGGAGTTGGTTTAGCGTTAGTAATTGGAATCATCTATTTCCTAATTAGTTATTATGGCGGTGCTAATGCCATTCTAGCAATGACTAAAGCCAAAGAAGCTACCAAACCAACATATACGCATTTGATTAACACAGTAGAAGGTTTAGCCCTTGCGGCAGGATTTGCAAAACCGCCAAAAGTTTATGTGATTGATGATTCTGCTTTAAATGCTTTTGCAACGGGTAGAGACCCTGAACATTCTTCAATTACAGTTACCACCGGCCTGCTTGAAAAAATGAACAGATTAGAATTGGAAGGAGTAATTGCTCACGAAATGTCACACATCAAAAACTTTGACATTAGAGTAATGATGCTTGCTGCTGTAATGGTAGGAATCACCGTTTTATTATCTGATTTCCTTTTACGAAGCTTTTTATGGGGTAGAAGAGGAAGAAGTAAAGAAGGCGGACAATTAACATTTGTTTTTATTATTGTAGGGATTGCTTTGGCAATACTTGCCCCATTAGTTGGAGAAGCAATCAAATTAGCAATTTCGAGAAAAAGAGAATATCTTGCTGACGCTTCCGGTGCTTTACTTACCAGATATCCAAAAGGCTTAGCAGATGCACTTAAGAAAATTAAAGGTGATCCAGATCCGTTAGTAGATCACGCTAATAAAGCTACTGCACATTTGTTTATTTCTACTCCTTTTCGGAAAAGTAAGAAATCATTTATGAAAAAATTGTTTTCTACCCATCCACCGATTGATGACCGGATTAGCAGATTAGAAAAGATGTGAATGTTTATAAAAAATTAACATTTTTTAAACTTTATTCACTTTACTCATAATGTTTATAAATACGCTTTCTTTTTAGACACTAATCCCAACGTTAGACTTCCTTTGTGAGACGATGATCAGAGGCGTTATGCGTTGGGCTCATATTCTTTATGTTTAATAGAATTTACAAATCTTTTAATTTTTCCAAACTGTCTTTAAAGAAATCTTTCTTTTCTTTGATTGCTATCGGACTTCCACCACCGTGCCAAGTAAATCTCGGTCGCATTTGTACTGGAAAGATTCTTTCATTAGCATCATCAAAGATTACCGCTGCACCCTTAACTCGAGGAAGCATATCAATCTCTTGTTCTAAACCTGCACGCATATAACTTTGGGTTAACATCCCCAGAGCTTCAACGTCCATTCTAGCAGTCAAACGATGTGCTAAAACGGTATCAGATTGCGTCATTACATCAGTATGAATCTTTGCTGGTTGCTGAGTTGCAAGAATTAAACTTATTCCTGGTTGTCTACCCTCACGCAGAATGGTGATTAAAGCATCAGAAGCAGCAGTTTTTCCATCATGTGGTAAAAGTTCGTGAGCTTCATCAATGGCTAACCAGACCAAAGGTTCTTGCATTTTCTCTTCAACATCTTTTGAGAAATAATGCATAGCTGCATCTACAGATTTAAATTCTTCAGTTTTTCTTGCCAACATTCTTTGGTTAAATAAAGTTCTACTGATTAATCCCACAACTAAAGCTTTAATTTCCCACCCGGAAGACATGGTAGCATAAGGACTAACATCAAGTACAGTAACCTGGCCAGGAGCAATAATATCTTTTAATGGAGTACCTTCTTTAGAAAAGATTTTCCAACCCTGCGCTTTTTCAAATTCATTAGCAACAACATTCCTTACTACTCTTTCGCTTTCTTGATCTTCTTTAACTAAAGCAATTAATTCGTCAAGGCCATAACTAACTTCCGCTTCACTTAATTTCTGAACCATCTTTGTAATCAAAACGCCTTCAGCAGAATTAGAACTTAATCCAAAAGCGGCACACCAATCATTAAATCCAACATCTATTGGTCTGACGGAAAATGGAAAGTCCGTAGGGATGCCTTCTTCTTGATACTTGTAAAAGAAACCGGTAGGAGTGAATATTTTTACATCTAAACCTTTTGCTTCAAAACCCCACTCTTTAACTAAATCTGAATCTTGAAAATTAGGATATTTCATGGTCCAATAAATTCCCATCGTATCAATAAGAACAATGGAAAGGTTTTGTTTAATTTCTGGAGGTAAGTCTGCAAGACCTTCAGCGATAGAACCCATGGTATAAGATTTTCCTGAACCTCTTTTACCAACAATAAAGACAACGTGCGCCCCAGCAACATCTAAATAAACAGGATTGGAAAGAGAAGTAGTTTGTCCCATCTTAACGTACTGTTTACCAATTAAAACAGTACCCTCTTTACCAAACTTAGCAACATCTTTTTTACTTCTACCAATAATAACATCAAACACCATTAATCTCTTTAATTTGAATGAGAATAAAAAGGTTGTGGTAAATAATAGGTAATGTTTAAAGAAATATTAGGAAAATTAAAAATATAGAAATAAAAAAAGATTAAAAAATAAAAAGTTTAATTCAGTTTATCATCAGTTAAAATGTTAACTCTTTGATTCTCTTTAACTTTGGAGTTAGTACCAACCAGATGAGTGATGTTAAACCGTTCAGCTGTCTTTACCAAATCAAGATCAATAGTTCCGTCTAAAACTAAAGCATAAACTCCACCATTAAGACTCTTAATAGTACTTGGTAATTCACTCAAAGGAACTTTTCCCAAAATGTTCAGTTTATCATCAAAGATACAAGCACCACGAGTTCCGAAAAGGTCGTCTAAAGTAGATTTGAACTTGCCTTTTTCTTCAGCAGAAACACTAACGGATTTTCTCATTGGTGGTCTTGCTGGAGGAGAACTAACTGGTTTTTGAAATCTTGATTCAGGTTTTCTATGATTATTATCTCTTCTAACTTTAGAATTGTCTACTGGACGAGAAGAGAGTGCTCTTTCATGAAATCTTGATTTAGGTACAACTTCTTCTTTCAATGCACCAGTATCATCAATACCCAATTCTAACTTAGCTTGTTCTGCAGTTATTTTTCCACGTAAAGCTTTATGGATTTCTTTCTTAGTAATCTCTTCAACTTCTTTTCCATCTGGAGCTTTACAAACAGAATCAATATCTGCAACACTTAACAATTCTCTGATAATTAGATTTCCACCACGATCACCATCAACAAAAATGGTAGTAGTTTTCTTCTTAGTTAATTCTTTAATTGATTCTGGACAAGAAGTTCCGTTCAGGGCAATAGCATTTTTGAAACCATGCTTTAACAAGTTAAGAACGTCAGCTCGACCTTCAACAATAATGATTTCTTCACTTTCATCAATGTTTGGACCAGCAGCAAGTTTTTCTCTACCGTAATCAACAACTTCCATAACTCTTACTGCTTGTGCAACTTCATCAGCAATCTCTTGTGAATCTGGTAAAGTGTTTTCAGTTAAATCTCTTAACAGTTCTTTAGCCCGATCAACCACAAATTGTCTCTTACTAATCCGCACGTCTTCAATCTTTCCAACACTAACTTTAGCGTTACAAGGACCAATCCGTTGAATAACTTCTAAAGCTGCACCAACAATTGCAGTTTCAGTTTTATCCAAACTACTAGGAATAATAATTTCCCCTTTAGTTTTTCCAGAACTTGTAGAAACGTTAACTTCAATTCGGCCAATTCTTCCAGACCTTTGTAATTCTCTTAACTCTAAATCACTTCCTAACAAACCTTCAGTTTGTCCAAAGATTGCCCCAATTACATCAGGACGATCAACAACTCCTTCAATTAAAATAGTTGAATGAATAATATATTTTGCCGCTACTGGGCTTATTTTTGCCATTTTTATGCCTCCAATACTTTAGAAAGAGCTATCAAAATCATGAATTAACAAATCAAGATGAACGTGTACTTTTTTAGTTAGTGATTGATTGATCATGATAGACACTCTTCTAAAGCGTTTATTGTTTTTTGATGTTATGTTTTTTCTAAAAAAATAGAATTATTCTTTACTTTTCAACTTCAAATGAGGTTAGTGATAAAGATAAATGTAAGTCTATTTTTTTAGTTATTATTGATTATGAAGCCCGTTCAACTAACTCCCGAATTCATTGCTTGGCGATTGCCGTGAACTCCCCCGGGTACTCTCGTTACGGGCTTAGTTTCTAGGGGCGCTTCTAGTATATAAATTATTCGGTCTAGAAATCGTATCTTAAAGAAAAAAAGAAGATTTTAGCCGTTACAGCCAAAATCAAACATTTTTTGGGGGTTAAATTATGAAATTTAAAATTTTGCATTTGCAAAATTTTATGCAATAAATAAAGTTTTTTTTCTTTATTTATGAATATAAACCCCAGCAAACCAGGTTTATTCAACCGCAGGATGCTAGGGAAAAAGAGGTGGTTTTGAGGTGTTTACTACTTAAGAGAGGCAACCAGTATATAAATGTTTCGGTTACTTTGTCACTAAAGAGTGATAATTATTAAATGTAAAACTATTTAAACGCCAAAATTAAACTAATAATTTAATGGTAACCAGAACATCCCAAGAACGATTTAGAACTGATAAAGGAGTATTTGACGCTTTTACAAATAAAAATCTCTACGAGCTTAAAAAGAGAGGTTATTTTGATGAATTAGAAAGCCCAATCTTTGTAGGAAAGGAAAGTAATGTTTTTTCTGCCAAGAGAGGAAAGAAAAAAGTTATCATTAAAATTTATCGGGTTCAAAATTGTGATTTTAAACGGATGTTTCAATATATCAAGCAAGATCCACGTTATGATTTTTTACGGAACAAAAGAAGGGAAATAATTTTTTCTTGGACTCAACGTGAATATAAGAATTTATTAAGAGCAGAAAAAGGTAAAGTTAAAGTTCCAAAAGCAATTGCGGTTAGAAGTAATATCCTGGTGGAAGAATTTATTGGCGATTCTGAACCTGCCCCACCATTGAAAGATGCTTATCCAGAAGATCCGCAAAAGTTTTTTAATGCACTTATTAAAGAAATTAGAAAAATGTATAAGATTAAATTGATTCATGGAGATTTGTCTTCATTTAATATTCTTAATTATAATGGTAAACCAGTGTTGATTGACTTTTCCCAAGGAACTTTAACTAAAACGCCAAATTCTGAAGAATTGTTGATTCGGGATGTAAATAATATCATTAAATTTTTTAAAAAGTTAGGAGTAAAAGCAGATTTTGATAAAATAATGGAAAAGATTAAAAAGTAAACCAGTGAAAAGATGAAGATGGAAGAAAAAGAACAAAAGGACAAAGTTTCTAGTTCCGTTGAAGCGGAACCGGAACCTGAAATGACTGGAGATGAATTCTCCTATGATTTGAAGATTCCCGAAGAAAGGATAGCAGTACTGATTGGAACTAAAGGGGAAACTAAAAGATTAATTGAAGAACAATCAGGTTGTGAATTAGATATTTCAAAAGAAGGAGACGTTATGATTATTGGCAATGATGGGTTAAAGTTATTTGCAGCCAGAGAAATTGTTAAAGCTATTGGGAGAGGATTTAATCCAGATATTGCTTTATTATTAACAAAACCAGATTACAATTTAGAATTTATTGAATTAAAAGACATTGCAGGAAAGAGCAAAAATACAATGTTACGTTTGAAAGGCAGAATTATTGGTAAAGGTGGTAAATCTCGGGAAGAAATTGAACATTTGACAAACACTTACATTTGTATTTATGGTAAAACTGTAGGGATTATTGGAGAAGTTGCCTGGACTGCATTAGCTAGACAAGCAGTAGGAATGTTAATTGATGGTTCAATGCATAGAACGGTTTACAAATTCTTAGAAAGGAAGAAGAAAGAAATCATGTTTGGGTAGGATTGTTACGATTAAATATTTTATTTTTCTCACTTCTTTTCACCAAAACCCTACCAAATAAGGGGTTTTAAGATTAATTTTTCATTTTAGAAATCCTTATAAAGCTTATCTTTTTCTTTGATTTTAATGGTTGAACAAAACGGGCGAAAAAGTGCAGAAGATCTTGCTAAGAAGCAAAGAGATATTTCTATCGCTGAATTCTTTGAAAAAAATAGACATTTATTAGGATTTGATAACGCCAGAAGAGCATTAATGACTGCTGTTAAAGAAGGAGTAGATAACGCTTTAGATGCTTGTGAGGAAGCAAGAATTCTTCCGGAACTTAATATTGAACTAATCCAATTAGATGAAACTCGGTTCAGAGTAATCATGGAAGATAATGGGCCAGGAATTATTAAAGCACAATTACCAAAGATTTTTGCAAAATTATTGTATGGAAGCAAATTCCATAAATTGTCTGCAACTCGTGGTCAACAAGGAATTGGAATTTCTGCCGCTGTTCTCTATGGACAATTAACTACTGGGAAACCAGCAACAATTATTTCTAAAACTGAAAAAGACAAACCTGCACAACAAATTAAACTGAAAATTAATACTACTACTAACAAGCCCGATGTGATGAATGAACAAGAAATGGAATGGGAAGGGAAAGACCATGGAACAAGAATAGAGATTGATATGGAAGGTAGTTATGCAAAAGGTAAACAATCAGTTGACGAATATATTAAAGAAACAGCAATTGTCAATCCACATGCAACATTCATTTATACTAATCCGGAAGCAGAACAATTTATTTTTCCCAGAGCTACGGACGTTTTGCCGCCAGAACCTAAAGAGATTAAACCGCATCCTTATGGAGTAGAGTTAGGAAGACTGATTAAAATGTTAGAACTAACTCCCTCAAAAACTTTACAACAATTCTTAACAACTGAATTTGTTCGGGTAGGAAGCGGAACGGCAAAAACTATTTGTGAGAATTCAGCATTGTTACCAAAAACTCGTCCGAAAAAAGTTTCTCGGGAAATGGCGGAACAACTTTACAACGGGATTAAAAAAACTAAAATTATTGCGCCACCAACAGATTGTATTAATCCTATTGGCGCAGAACTACTTGAAAAAGGGTTACGAAAAGAAATTAATGCAGAATTTTATTGCTCATCTACTAGACCACCATCAGTTTATCGAGGTAATCCATTCCAAATTGAAGCAGCAATGGCTTACGGGGGAGAGCAAGAAGGAGATAAAACGATTAGAATTATGCGTTTTGCTAATAGGGTACCATTATTGTATCAACAAGGTGCTTGTGGGATTACTACCGGAATTCAAAACACGGCTTGGCGAAATTATGGGTTACAACAAAGTAGAAATTCTTTACCCGTTGGACCTTGTACAGTGGTAGTGCATATGACTTCTGTTTGGGTTCCATTTACTTCGGAATCAAAAGAAGCACTTGCCCATTATAACGAAATTATTAAAGAAATTAAATTGGCATTGCAAGAATGTGGAAGAAAGTTAGCGATGTTTGTTAACAAGAAAAAAAGAATTAAAGATGAAGGTAAAAAAAGAAGTTACATTGAAAAATATATCCCTCACGTTGCCGCAGCGTTACAAGAACTGATTGGCTTAGATGAAATTAAAAAGAAAAAAATTGAAGATGATTTGGCTGAGATATTAGAACATACTCGTGGTGAATTGGAAGAAATTAAAGTTGATAATCCTGATTATGATCCAGAACTGGCTAAGATTGG
>JABHRR010000017.1 GCA_018670095.1 Candidatus Woesearchaeota archaeon | reverse complement strand
GTTAGTTCCTTCTGGAACATTAATAATTAAAATGTTATCCACTTCTTCTAAAGTAATTTGAAATTTTGGATCAAAGTTCCTGACTAAATCTGTTATTTGAGATTTGAACTTGTTGGTAATATTAATGCCTTTAATTTTGCTATCATCAGTAACACCTAACAAAACCTTACCTCCATTAGCATTAGCTAAAGCACAAATTTCTTTAGCTAAATTAGAATCTGTCTCTTTAAACTCTAGATTATACCCTTCTCCTTCTTTTAAGAGGAAATCAAACTCTTTTTTCTTCATAACTACTAAAACAAACTCTTACTTTAAAAATTTATGTGAATCTAAAACGCCCTTTTTTTCTTTAACTAAAACAGCCTTCGGCTTAAATGAGGAAAACCCCTAACTAAGAACTATGAAATACTAAACCACAAGTGTAACGGCACCAACTTTTTATGTGTGGTAATGAACGAACTCTGCGTCGGCTTCGCCTCCTTGCCACCACATAAAGTGGTGGAAGCTTAACATCGTTAGTTTCAATTTGTCCACCACCTGAGAACGTAGACATTTACGCTAAATTCTAAAAACTTTAAAGTTGGTGCCTTGATTTAAAGAATGATACTAAAAACTACATTGTTAATAGGGTTTTCCTCTAAAAAAAGTTTAATAGGGGCGTTTAAGAAAAAAAGGAAAATAAAAAATTAAATACAAATTCCTTGTTGACATATTTTATTATCTTGACATAAATCGGTTCCACTTTTGAAACAACTATCACAAAAATTACCTATTGAACCAGTGCCAAATATATTTGGATAACTTTCTTTGACATTTTGAGTTACACAAAAATTAGAGTCACAATCATCATCAGAATTACATTCATCCCAAGTTGCACAACACGTTCCTCCGCCTCCGCCTCCAATTGGCCAATATCCACTGGGGCAAGATTCTTCTTCACAAACTGATATTTGACCAGTTATTGGAGCATCTCCTATAAAACCCATTCCAACCTCATAATCATCTCCTGTTGGCCCTAAACAACCTGGTTTTTCACAAACTCCATTAAAACATTTTGCACAACCAGAACAATCGGCATCAGTTTCACAAGAATTATCAGGAAGTGTTATAATTTCTTTTAGTATAAACAGTTTAGGTTTTAAAACTTCTTTTGATGGTAATTTTTGTGGTAACCTATATTTACCTGGCGCATATCTAAAAGCTTCACCAACAATATTCCCTTGCTCATCAACAACATCTACTTTTTCTCCTTCTTGGGTACATCCTACTAAAAACATAGTAACAATTAACAAACTTAACACAGCAAAAATAGCTTTTTTCATTATTAACACCTCATTTTAACTTAATGATAAATCAGTAAACTTTACTGATTTATAAAGATTTGCTATGTTTAAGCTATGTTAATGCTAATTTAGATTTTATATTGATTATGCTACATTCTTGCTATGAAAGAGCTATTAAGCTATGTCTTATCTGGAAAAGTTAGGAGAAGAATTTTAAAAGCATTATTAGAGATAGAGAAAACACCAACAATTTTAGCTAAAGAAATTCAAACTCATCAATCGACAACAAGCAGAGCTTTGGCTGATCTGGAAAAAAGAGGTCTTGTGAAATGCTTAACTCCAAAAGCAAAATTATCTCGTCTTTATTCCATTACTGAAGCAGGTAAGAAAGTGATCCAAAAAGTTAATCAGATTATTAAGCAGTAGATTTATGTTGTCCACAAATTAATTTGATCATCACATGAAGTGGACAACATTAAAGTTTAAATTGCTCCATTACAACTTCAAACATTTTTTCGCAATAACCTTTAATATCTTTTTCATTGTGTAGATCAATTGCTTCATAATACTTTTGCCTTACTTTAACTGGAACAAAGACTTTAGGGTAATCGGCTTGCATTAAAATCCAATTCATTAATGATCTACCTGTTCTTCCATTTCCATCTTCAAATGGATGAATCTCTACAAATTGAGCATGAATCAGACAAGCTAAAACGAATGGATGGATTTTGCGTTTATTTTCATAATAAAATTTAATCATTTCTTTCAATAATGGCTTTACTTTCTCTGGCTCCGGAGGAGTAAAATCTGCCCCTTCAATCTTTACAGGAAAAAAACGGATTCTTCCAGGGTAAATTACGCCAGTATTTTTAGTTAAGATCAAATTTATCTTTTCAAGAAATTCCACTGTTAATTTTCCTTTATACTTTTTGATATACTCAAATGCTTCTCTTCCATTAATAGCTTCATTGTAATCTTTCGGAGGAGCACCAGAGGGAATCTGTTTTTCTTTAATGATTAAATAAGTATCTCTTAATGTTAATCGGTTTCCTTCTATCGCATTTGAATTATAAGTAAATCTAATTACGAAATCAGCTTCTTCTTTTTCAGCAACAGTCTTAGGGATTTTTTTGAGATGATTATTGTAAACTTCTTTAAAATCATCAATAACTTCTAATTTGTTGGCATCCAAATAATCTTTATTGTAAACTTTGTATTCTTCAAGTTTCAATTCTTTTAACTTTTTTCTGACTTCTTCTTTTGTTGGTTTTTTTTCTCCTAACTTAATTCTGATTTTTTTCCATTTATTTTCCCTTATCCTTATAGTCTTTCCCAGATAATAAAATGTCTTTTTCCCAGACTTAATCTTATCAATGTATGCCACATAATAACTATTGTCCACATAATATATAAATCTTTCTGTTTTGTGGACAATATTCTGACTTTCTAAAACGCCCCTTCCTTCTTTAACTGAAGAAGCCTACGGCTCAAACGAGGAAAACCCCTTTCTATGAACAATGAAATGTTGAGACTATATTGTAACGGCACCAACTTATTATGCACGGGGGTGGACAAACTCTGCGGACGCAGGTTTTCCGGACTTCGTAGCGGAAAACGAAACTAACAGCAACTATACGGTTCTCTCCCAAATCTCAAACCAAATTTATAATTTTCAAAATAAATTTACCCTTACCTGCTCGGGCTGTGGTTTGCCTCATCCCAGATGCCACCCTTTTGAGACTTCGCATAGTTGCAACGTTATATCCAATCTCTAATTTTCCTT
>JABHRR010000004.1 GCA_018670095.1 Candidatus Woesearchaeota archaeon | reverse complement strand
TTGAAACAAATCTATATCCCACATTTCTGGCTGAGCTTTTGGAGAGAAGGGATCATAGAAAACAGCATCAAAATATTTCTCTGGAAGTTTCTTAGAAGCTTTCTTAGCATCATTAACAAACAAAGTAATTTTAATATTATTATTTTCGTAGACAAACTTTTTGTTTTCTTTAATCTCATTACTTTCAACTAATTCTTTGTAAAGAGTATAAGATTTTATTGGCGGTTTAACTTCTGAAATTTTTTTAATGATTTCTGGATCGTTTTCTACAGCAACAATTTCAATTTTACAATCAGGATTTTCTGCTAAAGCAATATCAATCGCCATCGCTGAATTGTAACCAATCCCAAAAAACATGTCCAAGATTCTTACTGTTCCTGTTTTAGCAATTTCTGCAATCTTACAAGGGATAGAATATTTTTTCAACGCTTCTTCAACTGCTCCTGTTTGCGAATGGTATGTCTGTTGTACTTCGCTATTTAGATAAGTTTCAGTATTGTCTAATGTTAGGAACTTAGATAATTTCATTAAAAGGTTGATTAAAGTATTGCTATAAATAACTTTTGTTAGAAAATCAATCTTCTTTTTTATTTTCAATTAATTTTAAGTTTGGTTGAGGAGACAATTTCTTAGCTTTTTTACGAACTTTATCAACTAAAGAATATAACTTTTCCGGATTATAATGATTATTCTTTAAATATTCAAAAATAACTCGATGAGAATTACTAATATGTTGACTTAAACTTGTTGAGAAAAGTTTATCTGATAAATCACTGTCCATTGAACTCAAATATAATGTTAATGCTGAACTAACCGCTTTTTCTTGTGGGCTTAATTTTCTCATTGAATCGCGATGTTGATCATATAAATATCCTAAAGATAAAACACAATTATTACTAGTTGTCAATTCATGGTTCCATTCATATTTTGATAGTTCTTCTAAAACTAAACTAACTTGCTCTGGTTCAGCTTCTGAAAGCCGAATTAAACCACTGGCAGCGTCAGATAAACACATAATATCAAAAAAGTTAGGGTTCTTAACAGCAAAATCTAATAATTCAACTCCCCTAGGACCATACTGGCCAGTTAATTCTAAAAATTTTGGCAACCCTTGAGCATAAGAAATTGATTTTGTTGCCCCTTCACTAATCATTGCTTCACTAATTCCACGACAAATATCTAAATTATAACCATACTCTTTAAGTTTAGCAAAAACATCTTTTGCACCGGTAGTTAATGTTTTATGAATAGTCATTGCTTCCATATTCAAAAAATGTTTTTCCGTCTTATCAATAGCAGCATCTAAATCATAATTTAAATTAACATGATAAAATGAAACTAACGATTTAAATGAACCAATAATTTCTTTTTTTGTTTGTGATGTTGATCTAACAATGGTTTCTTTTGTATCTTTAGTCATATATAATAAAAATTTAGCCACACTTTCAGTTAATCCATGTTCTTCAATTAAATAATCTTCAGCAGTTTTATCACTAGAAATAAATTCTTGTTCATAATTATCAGCCAATTCTTTTAACTCTGGAACTAACTTAACAATAGAAGTAT
The DNA here is from genome assembly GCA_018670095.1 of Candidatus Woesearchaeota archaeon. Classification (GTDB taxonomy): domain Archaea; phylum Nanobdellota; class Nanobdellia; order Woesearchaeales; family GW2011-AR9; genus JABJOX01. Next base: position 5,499 of record JABHRR010000004.1, on the reverse strand, counting down.
TGTTGTCTTTATTTTTCATATAATCAAGTACTCTTCTTCCTAAAACTAATGATGCTTCGGCAACAATTCTTCCTTTTCTTTTTTCATCAGAACAATAAGAATCGCTATTAATTAATCCATTAATTTCTCCTTCAAAATTACCACAAGCAAAAATAGAAGTTGCAAAAGCACCAGCTTCAGAAGAAATTAATTTTTCTTTATAATCAGGATGAGCATGTACTAATTCATGTAATAAAACAACATAATCTCCTGGTCGAATTAAAACAGTATTTGAACCTTTCTCAGTTAAACCCAAATAAGAAGCATCACCGGCATCTCTTAATTTATCACCAACCTCAATTATTTTTGCAGGCATCTCTTCCAAGTTTGAAACTAAATCACTTATCCCCAAATAATTTAACCAACTTCCAACCCTTTGAGTAAATTCTTCTTCAGGCGTATTAACATAAAAATTTTGGCCACGAACTTGATTTTCTAAACCATTTGTTTGTTGATTTTTAATTAAATCTGCAATGGCAATTGTTCTTCCTCTAGATTCAGAATTAGTTATTGTTTCTAAAGAAAAATCTTCCGAGGAATCTTCAGGTTCTTCAGCAAGTGATTCCCATTTACTCTTTCTATTAAAAGGCCACATAAAAATAACAAAATAACTGACCATTTATAAACTTTTTTGAAAGTAACCACTAATTAGTACTAATTGTTTTGTTAAGTTGATAATTTTCCAGAAGATTTTATATAAATTAAAATATCTAAGTTAAATATGGGGGATTTATTCAAAAAAACACGAAGAGCTATCTATTCTCTAATGTTTATGGGAGGAGTAGGTTTAGCAGTAGAACACGGATCAAAATACTTTGAAGAACCACAACCTATACCTCAATCAGCACCTAAAGTTGAATTGATTGGGCCAGATTATTGTACTCCGGGAATTGAAGCAGATCGATATAAACTAAAGAGAGAAGATACTACTTATCGTTTGAGTATGATTTATGATTTGGAAATAGAAGTTATTGAAAAATATAATTCTGGGATTAAAGATATCGAATCTATCCTTGCAGGAGGAACATTTTGTTTCCCTCCAGGAACTTTAGAAGAGAAATTGTAAGATTCTTTCAGAACTTTTATAAAAAAGTCTCATTCTCGAACAAATATGATTAAAAAAGCAATGGGAATAGCATATCTAGCATTATCATTAACAGCTTGTACTCCGGAAAGACATCACCAACAAATTTATGGCAATGAAAGAGCAGCATTAAACACACCGATAAAGATGTACGAAATCCAAGAGGGAGATACGTTTAATGAACTTGCTAAAATTAATGGAGTAACAGCAGCAGAATTACATCGAGTTAATCCTAATCTTGAAGATAGAAGCCATATTGAAGTTGGGGCAATTCTTTATATTCCTTTTAAAGAAAGAGTGATTGAAACTTCTTCCAGATAAACGAGAAATCCTAATTGGATTTCTGGTCATTCCTCGTTAGTTGTTGCAAGCAACAGAGGAATAAAACAGGATACTCATCCTCAGCCTACTTAGATCATTCCATAACGGAATTACTCCAGGTTTCTTCATTGGATCTTGAGTCTGTTCATCTAAAAAGATGCGGACCTGGGAGGACTTTCAACCGTTCTTTCACTGGTTTTTGCGTGGGGGTAAGCAACGTTAGTTGCGCATCCCGCACCTCGCTCACAGTTGGCGAAAGAACTGTGTTTGAACCCCCGATCTATTCCTTACTACTAAATTTCAATAGGAGGGAATCGCCTTTTCTGGTCAATTAATGATATCCAGGCTGGGCCACAGGTCCGTAATAGAAGAAAATAGGGTGATTCTTTTTATAGTTTTCTTAATTAATTAAGAGTTCATAATTTTGAGAAGAACTATTATTAAGATATTTTAATCCTCTCTGAAACGTATTTTCAAAAGATTCAAGTCTAGAAACTAAGTTTTGTCTTTCTTGCCATCTTTTAATTAAATCTCTAGGAATAGTAACACTAAGTCCTTGACTTAAAGCATGGTAAGTGACTTCAGCAACACAATGATCTTCCCAAACCCCATAAATCTGAATTTTTTTATGACCTTGAGCAGTTAAGTTAGAAATGTAATCACCAACCCCATCTTGATAAGAAACATCTCCAAAACAGACAGCATTATCTTTTACAATAGCAGAATTTATTTTAGCTATAAATTCTCTATCTAAATAATGAGACGGAGTTATTAATAATTTTTCTTTCATTCCCATAACTATTGATTCTATCATTTTAAAATCCAAGATATTGTTTTCTAAAAGAAGTTTCTTTTTCAATTAGTTTAAAATGTTGATATTGATCATCTCCAAATTCTTCTAATGATAAAGAACAAATTCTCTTTACTTTACTAGTTAAGTCTTCAGCATCAGGTTTAGTTTTTTGAATAAAGTCTAAAGGAACTTTTACATCTAATCCCAAAGCTAACGAAGTTAAAGTAGCATGAGCAACACAAGCATTTTCATAAATTCCAAATATTTCAACTTCTTTTTCAGTTTTTGCTAATTCTTTAAGATAATCAAAAGCGGATTCTTCAAAACATTTAGCTTTTTGTTCGATAATTCTGGCCTGAACTGTTTCAATAAATTCTGGAGACAATCTACTAGCATGAGGGTGATAAAGTCCACGTGGAAAACATCCTAATACAACTGATTCTACCATTTTAGGTTTAAAAATTAGTTTGCTTTTTATAGTTTTGTGTTTAAATCACAGAAATATTTATATTTTACAAGTTAATCTTAAAAAGATATGACAATAATTAAAGATGCAGAAAAATTATGTACAATTGTTAATTCAGAAACAGAATTTCAAGAATCCATTAAAGAAGGGAAGACGTTAGCTTTTATTTTAAAAGACAATGTGGATTGTTGTACATCATTTGTTAGAAATCTTGTTGCCGACCCAGATTTGAAAGAAATCTTAAGTTTATTTGAAATTAATGCTATTTATTTAGATAATGAAAATGAGGGATTATTTAGTGTTTTTCGTAAAGAAGATGTTTATTGTGTTCCGTTTGTTATCGCTTATGATCAGGGAGAAAGAGTAGGTTACTTATCTTCAAATATTCCTGCCCATAAATTTTATGATGAATTAGAACAATGGTATGAGTTATGAGAGTACTTTATTTTCTGCTTCTTCTCTTACTTTCTGATATTCTTCCATAAACTCTTTAGCAAGATCTTTATTTTCAATGATAAGAATATTCTCATCATTTCTTTTATCACCGCCACCAGTAGGATTAAATGAACCGGTGATGACTGTTTCTTTGTCGATGATGAAAGTCTTGTGATGCATATTTTGTTTGTTGCCATCTTTGACAACATCGATGTCTTGATATTTTAAGAGGTCATAGACAGAATACTTAGTTACTTGTCTCGCTTCCATTACTCCCTGAATTGTAATATTCTCTAAACTCTTCAATAAAATAATATTTCCAATCCCCTCGTTTGTAAACGAGAAAGTCATAAAGTGAATAGATTCTTTAGCTTTCTTCAATTCATCTTTAACTTTCTCTGCACAATGATCTTCTGGACAGAAATAGTTTTTGATAGTAATTCCATCTAATTCAATAATTGGATTTAGGACAGGATCGCCTTTCTTGAAAGTTCCGTCCCACATCTCTTGAAATTCTGCTTCGTAATTCGCTGCTAAAACTTGAGAGTTTATGAATAATAAATTGTTGTTATTTTTAGTTGCCCCGTTATTGGTGGGGTTCATACTTCCCGATGAGATTTTCTTACCATCGATAATACAAAATTTATTATGCATCAAGCCCCAAGAATCCACTTTAACAAAATCGTGATCAAATTCGTACAAATAATCTTTATCGGTGATTACTTTTACTTCAATCTCTTTTTCTTTCTCCAGAAGTTTATTTCTAACTTTATCTAAATCTACTTCAAAGAAAGCGCAATGGACAGACTCTTCAGCAGTATCAATGAAATCAACTAAAGCAGTTTCACAATCTTCTCTTGGACAGAAATAGACTTCAATGTTTCCAGTATCTTGAATTAAAGTTTCTACTTTTTGTTCTGTGATGGTTGCAGAAGTTAATGAATCTAAATTTGTACATGAAGTTAAGAATATTGTTAAGAATAAAATTAAGATTATCTTCTTCATTTTTAATGATAATTTTTTCTCGATCGATCTGGAATTCCTGCTTTCCGAAGATCATAAATTGTTGCATCTGGGTTCATAAGCACTTCCCGAACAATCAAATAAGACCTAAAACTAAGATGGTCTTTTGCGCCTAACATTTCTTTTGGTGCAAGAGGTTCTTTTCTAGCAATTTGTCTCTCTTGTTCTGGAGTTAGTTCAAATACTTTATCTGTTAATTCCATCTTTATTCTATATAAAAACATTTCATATCAACTTCTGGTATAGGAATGCCATATTTACCAAAATCTTCTACATGAGATGCTCCACCCAAAGTTGCTTGCATCAACCTAACACTTAGGATACTTTTTGGATCTCTCGGAGGACCAAGAATCTCAGTTAAAGTTAATTCTTTGGGAATATCCCTATTCAAATCATCTCTTTCCACATAAGTTAATTTAAAATATTTGGTCGTCATTTTATTCATTAATATCAATTAATAATTAGATCATCTTGACTTCGTAAGGGTAAGGGTCAGGAATACCTTCAGCACGAAAATCGTCTGCAGTTTCAAAACCCTGCAACATCCCCCTAATTAACCAATAAGCCCTTACACCACGTGGATTCTCACAACCAGCAAACACTTCTTTTAAAGGAGGTCCTTCTTCAATTTCTTTCATATACATGAGATGAGCCATATGGTCTCTCAAAACATAATTAAATCCTTCATCCGCTTTATCATCAATAGTCTTATTTGTCATATTTAAATAATAATGAGACTAATTACTTAAATATTTCTATACTACAAACAAATTCCCAAATATTTATATATTAATAAGTACTACTTAGTTTAAAAAAGAGGTATATAAAATGAAAAAATCAATTATAATTAGTTTAGTATTAATCTTCTGTTTAAGTTTTTTAGCTATTGCAGAAGCAGATTTAGTAATAACGGATTTCCACGTTAGACAAGACAACCCAGAAGCAAGGGAATCTTATCATTATGTTTTGGATGTTAAGAATATTGGAGATGAAGCAGTTAGTACCTGTTTACCAGTGGAGATTCATTTAGAAGAAGAACTTTCTTCAAAATTTCCAAACTGTTTATTACATACATTAACTAATCCTAGAGGAGACGGTTCTAATGTAGCAGCAGTAACAATCATTTCTGAAGATGGTTCTAAAATTCAAGTTACTCCAAGTAAAGGAGAATTAAATTACATGACTTTACCTTTAACAGCAGAAGAAATTCAAAAACAAAAAGATAATGCCAATAGCGGTCTGCGAGAATATACTGAAGAAGAATTAGCCAAAACTTTAGCTGGGATTGAAAAAGCAGGATTAGAAGGATACGAAAGTTATTTTGACACTTTCTTTGTT
>JABHRR010000016.1 GCA_018670095.1 Candidatus Woesearchaeota archaeon | reverse complement strand
TTCGCATTTAGCTTTGCATTTGTCGCAAATTACTTCAGTTCTTTCTGATCTGTCACGAGTTGTACTTCTTTCTCTGTCACGAGATCCTCCATCTCTGCCTCTACTTGGCCGATCCCTAGAAAATCTATCTGAAGATTCTCTTCTTTTATAGCCAGAACGGTCTCCCCTATCTGATTTTCCTGACTTTCTGTCCCTGCCCTTTTTAACGGGCCCACGTACGAATTTTTTCATAATTCTTCCAGATTATGTTTAGTTTATAAACTTATTGTAAAAAATATAGATTCCAGGCAATAGGTTCAAAAAAAGCATTATTTAATCACTCAGAAACTAGTTTCACTACTATACTTATAAGCTGTTACAATTCTAATAATAGGACAATGAAACAGAAAATTATGGTTTTGGGGTTAATTTTAGTAGCAGCATTATTTATTTTTGGCTGTGGTAATGAAAGTTCTAATAGCAAAGAACCAGCAACAACTACAGTCAGTGCTGGATTGGTAGAAATACCTTTAAATTCTATAACTGACAAAGTACAGAAGTTTGATTATAATGCTAAAGGCGTTACAGTAACTTATTTCGCTGTCAAAGGATCAGATGGGAAAGTAAGAACAGCCTTTGACGCTTGTGATGTTTGCGGCGGAAATAAAGGTTACGAACAACAAGGCACCGATATTGCTTGTATCAATTGCGGTAAAGTGTTTAAGATTGACGGTTTGGGAACGCAGAACAAAGGTTATGGTTGTTGGCCAAGTTATTTAGGCCATGAAATTAAAGATGGAAAAGTAATGATAAAAACTTCAGAAATTGAAGCGGGAGCTTTTAGATTTGCATAAAAAAATAAAGAGGTAAAATAAAATGACACATTATGAAAAAGAAGAACATGAACAACATCAACACAAAAAACATGAACACCATGTTCGTAAAGAACACCAACATACAGAAAAGAAACATGAACACAAGAAAGTAAAAGATAATTGCTGCGGAACAAAACTAAACAGTTTTCAAAAGTTTTTAGCAGTTGCAGTTATAATTCAAGTTTTATTGTTAGTTTTCATTGCTGTAAAAATTTCTGCACTTTCCGGAGTTGCAGTTGAAGGAAATAATGTTGTAGCTGAAGCACCGACACCATCTGCTAAACCAAGTAACAATGGTGCTGCTGCAGTTGATATGGCTACTTACATTGATGATGACTCCGTTAAAGGTGATAAAGATGCACCAGTAACTATAGTTGAGTTCAGTGATTACGAATGTCCATTTTGTACTAAATTTTACGAACAGTCTTTACAGCTAATTGAAAAGAACTATATTGATACTGGAAAAGTAAAATTCATTTACCGAGATTTCCCGTTAAGTTTCCATCAAAATGCTCAGAAAGCTGCTGAAGCTGCTGAATGTGCCGGCGAACAAGATAAATATTTTGAGATGCACGATCTTTTGTTTGAAAAAGGTGTATCTGGTGGAGTTAATGCGTTTAAACAATATGCAAAAGATATCGGATTGAACACAAAGAAATTTGATCAATGTTTAGATTCTGGTGCAATGGCTCAAGAAGTAAAAGATGATTTTGCTGCTGGGCAACAATTAGGAGTTTCAGGAACACCAGCTTTTTTCATTAATGGAAAACTTGTTTCAGGAGCACAACCATATTCAGTGTTTGAACAAATCATTGAACAAGAACTTAGTAGTTAGAGGTAACATAAAATGAAAATGAATCTGAAAATAAAAGGAATGCATTGTAAAAGTTGTAAAATGTTAATCGAAGATGCTTTAGATGATTTAGGCGTTAAGAGCAATGTTGATAACGAGAAAGGAACAGCAACAATTGATTTCGATGAAAGTAAAATTACTGCAGAAGAAATCAAAAAAGTAATTGTGAAGGAAGGTTACCAAGTAGAATGAGACAGAAACAACAAAAATTATTGAACTTTATTTTTTTTCTTTCTATTTTGGGGATCATTCTTTCTAGTTATTTAACTTACATTCATTATTCAACATTAAATAGCCCTTGCGATTTTAGTGAAACTTTCCAATGTAGTTTAGTTAACAGAAGTAAATATGCAGAAATATTTAGTGTTCCGGTTGCGTTATTAGGATTAATAGGATATTCATTTTTAGGATTTATTAGTTTAAGTTTGTCAAAAGATAATTTCTTAAACAAAATAAGAGAAAAGAAGATTATTAACAAAGTAATTTCTACAAAAACACTTTTCATATTCTCATTAATTGCTTTAGCTACTTCTTTATATTTAACTTATGCTGAATTTTTTATAATTAAAGCAGTTTGTATTTTATGTGTATTCTCACAAATAACAATTTTAGGTATTACGTTCAGTAGTTATAAAAATTTAAAATTAGAAAAATCAATCAGAGGTGATTTGGAATTATGATAATTAAAAAGAAAATGAAAACAACAGGGATGACTTGTCCTAGTTGTGAAAAAATTATTGCTAAACAAGTTTTAAAGTTAGAAGGCGTAAAAAGTATTGATATTGATTATGCTACAGAAGCAGCAGAAATAAAGTTTGATGATCAAAAAACAAATTATGCTGAAATTAAAAACTCCATTGAAGAAAAAGGTTACCTTTGTGAAACTTTTGATAAAAGCAAACAAAAAACTAATTGGTTAAACTGGGCTTTTGCTGCGATCGGTTTCATTCTGATCATCTATTTTGCTTGGCAATTATATGGAAGAATAGAAATTCCAGCAATTAGTCAAAATATGGGTTACGGATTATTATTTGTTGTTGGTCTACTTACAGGATTTCATTGTGTAGGGATGTGTGGTGGCTTTGTGATTTCTTATACTGCTAAAGGTGTTAAAGAAGGAAAGAAACCTAGCCAATTACATTTATCATACGCAATTGGAAAACTTATTTCTTATACAGTTATCGGAGCAGCGTTTGGATTGTTAGGAAGTATTATTGCTTTTACTCCTGCAATTAGGGGTTGGGCAGGAATTCTAGCAGGATTATTCCTAGTGATTTTCGGATTGAAAATGTTAAACATTTTTCCCACTTTAAGAAAATTCAAAATAACAATGCCTCAATTTTTAAACAGATTCTTAAGAAAAGAAAAGAAAGAACATTCCAATAATCCTTTAGTGATTGGTTTACTTAATGGTTTAATGATTGCCTGCGGACCATTGCAAGCAATTTATATCATGGCTGCCGGAACCGGAAGTATGATTGAAGGTGCTAAATTATTGTTCATCTTTGCTTTAGGAACTTTACTGGTGATGCTTGGTTTTGGTTACTTAACAAGTATCATTAGTAAAAAAGCAACCCATAAAATCTTGAAAGCTTCTGGAGTAATTGTAATCATTCTTGGTTTAGTAATGATCAATCGTGGTTTGTCTTTAACAGGAACAGGTTACGATTATAATTCGTTAACTGCTGGTTTCGATTCTTTTGCTGATACAGATAGCAATAATGTTGCAGGTACAAATGGAATTCCAATTATCAAAGATGGTTACCAAGAAATCAAAATGGAAGTTAATCGTTATGGTTGGAGTCCGGACAAATTTGTTCTCAAGAAAGGTGTACCAGTAAAGTGGATCATTGATGCAAAAGAACTTAATGGCTGTAACAATGCAATTCAAGTACCTAAGTTAGGATTAAAGTTTGACATTAAACAAGGTCAACAAATTATTGAATTTACTCCTACAAAAACAGGCACAATTTCCTGGAGTTGTTGGATGGGAATGATTCCTGGTGTCTTTATTGTCAAGGATGAAGTTGATAGTAATTCGGCAGGTCAAGCTTTAAACGAAGTTGCTGTTCCCGCAGGAGGAAGTTGTGGTTCTAGTGGTGGCGGCTGTGGTTGTGGAGGATAAATTCCCAACCATAAGAATTAAATAAATCATTAATATCATAAAATAATTAGAGGTAACTAAATAAAAATGAAAAAAACTAATATAAAAATATCTGGCATGACTTGCGCTAGTTGTGCCACCATTATCAATAAAGCTTTAACTAAAGAAACAGGAGTGAAATCTGCCAATGTAAATTTCTCTACAGAAAAAGCTACAATTGAATTTAACGAAAAGCAAACTGATGAGCAGAAATTAATTAAGACTATCAAAAAGAAAGGTTACTCTGGTTATGTTTCTAAAGAAAAAGATTTCAAAAATGAACAACGAAAAACTAAAGATGAATTAAAAAAATTAAGAAATAAAGTTATTCTCTCCGCAATCTTTGCTATTCCTGCTTTTATATTAGGAATGTTCTTTATGAAAACTCCACTATTTGCATTTCAAGATTATATCATGTGGGCCTTAGCTACACCGATTCAATTCTATATTGGTTGGCAATTTTATCAAGGTTCCTGGATGGCATTAAAGAACAAATCTGCAAACATGGATTCCTTAGTTGCTTTAGGAACAAGTGCTGCTTACTTTTATTCGGTTTATGTTGTTCTCTCGGGAATTGGACATCAATATTTTGAAGCATCTGCTGTATTAATTACCTTAGTAATCTTTGGAAAATATTTGGAAGCAAAAGCTAAAGGAAGAACTTCTGAAGCCATTTCTAAGTTAATGAAAATTGGTGCAAAAACTGCTACTGTAATTAGAAATAGAAAAGAGATGAAAATCCCTATTGATAAAGTGCAAGAAGGAGATATCGTTATTGTTAAACCAGGAGAAAAAGTTCCCGTTGATGGAGTTATTACAGAAGGGCATTCTACACTTGACGAGTCTCTAGTTACAGGAGAAAGTATTCCTGTTGAAAAAAAGAAAGGTGATCCAGTTATTGGTTCTACTATTAATAAAGTTGGCAGTTTCAGATTTAAAGCTACTAAAGTTGGTAGTGAGACGACTTTATCCAGAATTATTAAATTGATTGAAGAAGCACAAACTAAAAAAGCGCCAATTCAAAGATTTGCCGATGCAGTTTCTGCTTACTTCGTGCCAATAGTTATTTTTATTGCTCTTTTAACATTTACAGTTTGGTTTTCTATCATTAAAGCAGAAGTTGGTTTTGCAATCATTGCTGCTGTAGCAGTATTAGTAATTGCTTGCCCTTGTGCTTTAGGATTAGCTACACCAACCGCAATTATGGTTGGAACAGGTAAAGGTGCTAAACAAGGTATCTTGATCAAAGGTGGAGACGCTTTAGAAACTGCTCACAAATTAAAATATGTTGTCTTTGATAAAACTGGAACAATTACTAAAGGTCAACCAGAAGTAACAAATTTAGTTGTTAGTAAAGGACTAACTGAAAAGAAATTGTTAGAAATTGCTGGTAGTATCGAAAACAGTTCTGAACACCCTTTAGCAGAAGCAATTGTTAATAAAGCTAAAGCCAAGAAAATTAAATTGAAAAAAATTACTGGTTTTAAAGCAATTACTGGTAAAGGTGTCAAAGCAAAATTTAACAAAAAAGAATACTATTTAGGAAATCTAAGATTAATGGTGGAAAGAAAAGTTAATCTGTCTACTTTCAAAAAGAAAATTGAAACTTTAGAAACTGAAGGTAAAACGGCAATGATCCTTTCCGAAGGGAAAAAAGTTTTAGGTGTGATTGCGGTTGCTGATGAGATTAAAGAAGATTCACCGAAAGCAATTAGAGCGTTACAAAAATTAGGGATACAAGTTTATATGATTACTGGTGATAATGAACGAACTGCGAAAGCTATTGCTAAAAAAGCAGGTATCAAGAATTACTTTGCGGAAGTTCTTCCTGGTGAGAAAGCTAAGCATGTTAAGAAACTGCAACGTAAAGGTAAAGTTGCTGCTGTTGGTGACGGAATTAACGATGCCCCAATGTTAGCCCAAGCAGATATTGGTATCGCTATGGGTTCAGGAACAGACGTAGCAATGGAAACAGGCAGCATTGTTTTAATGCGAGATTCTTTGTTAGATATTCCGAAAGCAATCAAGTTAAGTAAAATGACGATGGCTAAAATCAGACAGAATATGTTCTGGGCTTTGTTTTACAATGTCTTAGGAATCCCAATTGCTGCAGGAGTATTATATCCTTGGACTGGTTGGTTACTTAGTCCAATGATTGCTGGTGGAGCAATGGCCTTGTCTAGCGTTTCAGTAATTACTAATAGCTTATTGCTGAAAAGAAAAAGATTGTGATAAAACAAAAGAAAAAAAATTATTCTTTTGCTGCAACTTTCCCAATCCAAATAGCGGCTATAACTGCTAAAATGGTTACAAAGATTGCATAAACCCATGGACCACCAGAAGACAATGCACATAATGCTCCTGCACCTTCTGAACCACACGGACCAATAAACAATGCTTTAATAGCATCATTCCACGCTAATGCTGCGACTAAACCAAAAGCGGCAATCATTAACGCAGATATTTTTTCCGTAACGTCTTTTTTCATTTTTGTTTACCTCCAAAATTATTTACTCTTCCATAAACCATGTAAGTTACAATAAGCTCTCACTTCAACATTTTTGCTATGATTACAAAAAGGAACTTCAGGCTTATCACCTGGTTTAAGGTATTTCTTAATGATTTTACCTAAATCCAACATGTTGATTTCAATCCATTCAATATGATGTTCTTCTGTCATTGGATGAGATACAGAACCAACTTTTACAATCAACTTGTCCTCATTTTTCTCAACAATCGGAACATGTTTTTCTTGTCCTTCATCATCAGACTTTTCCGTCATAAGTTCCATTGGTTTATTACAACAAACTAATTGTCCGCCACCAACAGTTAAAACTTCAACAACATTTCCACAAACATCACATTTATAAATTTCATTTTTTTCTACCATGTTTAAAACCCCTGTGTTTTATTTTAATTAACACCAACCACACGACTTATTTAACTTTTTCTCTTTTTCTTTCTTCTCATTACACAAATCGCAATAAGTAATTGCTTCTGTATTTTTCTTTTCTAAAGTTTCATCACACAATTCACATACATTTTTCATTTTAATCACCTCAAAAATTTAAACTTATATTTTTCCTACTAAATCTAATCCTGGTTTTAGTGTTTCTTTTCCAGGTTGCCAATTAGCCGGACAAACATTATTATTACCGTTTTCATAAACAAATTTTGCAGCTTTAATTTTTCTTAACAATTCTTCACTATTTCTACCAATAGAATTATCATGTAATTCGTAAGCTTTAACTTTACCTTCCGGATCAATAATAAAAGTTCCACGTAAACTCAACCCTTCATCTTCAATATAAGTTCCGTAAGCTCTGCAAAGTTTCCCTGTTGGATCTGCTAACATTGGATAAGTTATTTTTTTAATTGTTTCAGAACTGTCCTGCCAAGCTTTATGAACAAAAACTGTATCAGTACTTACACTCATTATTTCTACACCTAATTGTTTAAATTGTTCATAATTGTCTGCCAAACTTCCTAATTCTGTCGGACAAACAAAAGTAAAATCTGCAGGATAAAAAAATAAAACCACCCACTTTCCTTTATATTCGTTTAAATTTATTCTTTTTATTTCTCCTTGATGATAAGCATCGACATTAAAATTTGGTGCGTCATCATTTATTTTCAATTCTTTGTGTTCCATTTTACTTTCTTCCTCCCAGAAAATTTGTATTCTCTTCTTTTTTTATAGATGTTATTTTCTTGACAATAAGTTTCCCATCTCCTTCTTACATCTTCACAAGAATCACAATAAAATAAGTCGTTTTCAGTTAATTCAACATTACAAACTTTGCAAACCATTTTAAACACCTCTAAAGTTAACAATAGTTAATTAGTATTTAAAGAATGTGGATTAATGCAATTTTTCAAAATATTTATGCACAACTTAAAAGAAAGTTATATATACTAAAATTCTTTTACCTAACTATCATGAAAAAAAAAGAGGATTTGTTTAAAGCAAGTTGGGCAATAGTTAAAAAAAATAAAATCTTATTTGCCCCTAACCTTATTATTTTATCAATCAACGTTTTATTGGTAATAGCCTTATTTTTTCTTACCGGTCTTTTTCGTCTCTTAATTGAAAATGATCCTAATAACATTAAAGCAATATTCCTTTCCGGAGAATTTATCTTCTTTTTATTCCTTTACTTAATCCTCTCTACTTTAATTGATAATTTTTTCCTAACCATGAAATACGGTTTAATTAAAAATGTTTTATTAAAAAAGAAAACTAATTTCTCAAATGGAATTAAATTTGCTAAAGAACATTACTGGACAACTCTAGGAATTCATATTTTAAGTTTCTTAATCATCTATGTGCCTTTAATTTTATTGGGAATAGTACTCTTTACTGTTTTACCTGCAAGTGGTTTAATTGCGGCAGCAATATTTATCCCTTTGATGATCGTTTATCTTATTTTTATAGCTATCAGATTATTATTTGTTTACCCAACAATGACTTTTGAAAAGAAAGGCGCATACAATTCTTTAAAAGAAGATTTCCATTTTGTAAAAACACACTTACATCATACTATGGTTACTTGGTTAGTGATTCTTTTAATAGGTATTGTTACCGCTATGATTAAAAGAGGAATAGAACCTTTACAAGGAATTTTATTCCAACAAGTTGTCTTCTTAGGATTCTTATTAGCAATAGCAATCATTGCTTTAGAAATGACCGTTTCCGTTTGGGAACACGTTTATATCTTCAAGAGCTATTTAGTTGGTAAAAAAAGAAAAAGAAAAAATAAAAAAAATTAATAATCACACAAGTAATCATCTTCTGAAAGAGAATGTAAATTTAAAATCATTTTTGCGTTATTTGTAAAATTCATTTACCTTTCCTCACAAATGATTTATCCAGTAGTTCTGACATACTAGATTTGATTTTTATATTTTTATAATCTGACAGCAATTTTCTAGAATTATTGAAGAATTCAATAAGCAATTTACTATTCATCATTTTTATGTTTTCATTTTTATTCATAAATTTAACTTTATTGATCTGTTCAGAGAATTCTGAAACTGTCAATCCTAATTTATTCGCCATAACTGTTAATGAGTCCGTTCTGTTTCTCTTAATATAATCAACAGATTTATACCAAACGTTAATTATTTTAGTTATATCTTGACGTCTTTTTTGAATTAATTCTTTTCTAACTAAGAGAACATCCAATAATACTTTTGGCTCTTCTTTAGTTGTCACTAAGAGTTTTGCATGTTTAGATTTAGCAGCATGTGTTAAATAAGGTTCCCATAACATCGCAGCGTCAACTTTTCCACTAATAAATGCTGCTCCAGAATCAGCACATTTCATATTAACCAATTGCACTTTATTTAATGGAGTCCTATGTTTATTTAAGAGATAAACTAAAAATAAATGAACAGGGGAATCAAATTCAACTGCAATTTTCTTCCCCACTAAATCTTTAACATTTTTGATTTCTTTATTAACAACTAAACCATCTCCTCCTCTGGAATGATTAATGACTAGAATAACATGGGAATTAAGTTTAGTTTGATTACAAAGCCAAGCCATTTCTAAAGTTAATGGAATAACGTCTGTTCTTCCCTCTAAGAAACTTGAAATTCTATCTGTATCATTCTCTGTACTTAATATTTCAACGTTAACTCCCTCTTTTTCAAACATTTCTTTAGCTTCCGCTAAATAAAAAGGAGCATAACCTGGCCAAGGTAAAGTAGATATTTTAATTGCATTCTCTCTTGGATTTTGCAATCCAATTTGTGCTGCTTTAATAGATTCCCCCCTAATTACATAAGAAATGTGTCTTTTAAGATTAAGAAATTCATCTGAGAACTTTAAATCAAAGTTCCTCTTTTTTAAATTTACATTTACCAAGTCTTTAATTCTTCCCGGTCTTGTCCCCATAACATAAACTTTTTCTGATAAGAAAAGTGCTTCGTCAATATCGTGAGTAATAAAAAGAATTGTTTTCTTTTCTTTTTTCCAGATGTTAAGAAGTAATTCTTGCATTAAAGATCTGGTTTGAGTATCTAATGCTCCAAAAGGTTCGTCCATCAATAGAATTTTAGGATTATTAGCTAAAGCTCTGGCGATAGCCACTCTTTGTTGCATTCCACCAGATAATTCATGAGGATAATTTTTTTCAAATCCTGAAAGTCCCACTAGACCGAGATATTTTTTAGCAATTTGTTCTTTTTCTTTTACTGATTTTTTATCGTCAATACCAAAAATAACATTTTGTAAAACATTCTGCCAAGGAAATAATGTATAGTGTTGGAAAACCAAACCGATTTCTCCAG
Source organism: Candidatus Woesearchaeota archaeon (assembly GCA_018670095.1). Lineage (GTDB taxonomy): Archaea > Nanobdellota > Nanobdellia > Woesearchaeales > GW2011-AR9 > JABJOX01. Next base: position 9,753 of record JABHRR010000016.1, on the reverse strand, counting down.
GTTTGGTTATTTCTTTTCCATCTAAAATGATTTTTCCTTGAGTTGGTTTAAGTAATCCTGAAATTATCTTGAATAATGTTGTCTTTCCACATCCGCTAGTTCCAACAATAGATGTGAACTGTTTATCCTGAATGCTAAGACTAATATCTTTAATAACGTCTAACTTCCCTCTTCCTGTTTGGAATGTGTGTGATATATTTTTTATTTCTAACATTTTATCTAACTTTTTGAGCATAAGGAAATAATTTTTTATAACCATATTTGAATAATAAATCTGTGATTAATCCTAAAATACCTATTAAAACAATTCCTGCAAAAATATTTTCTGTTTTAAGGAAACGTTGCGATTGCATAATCATATGACCTAAACCTGGAGTTGCCGAAACAATCTCTGCAATGATTAAAAAAGTCCAAGCAGAACCAAACATGATCCTCATTGCATCCCAAATTCCGGGCAAGGAAGCAGGAATAACAACTTTTCTAAGTGTATTTTTCTTATTTAACGTTTTAGAGATATCAATTAAATTTTTGTCTACATTACTTGCTACATCAGCAACCAATAAAGTTAAGTAAGGAAAAACTCCAATAAAAATAATAAAAACTTTTTGCATATTAGCAATACCAAACCAAAGTATAGCAACAGGAATAAAAGCAGAAGCAGGCATATAACGTACAAAAGCAATCAATGGTTCAAAGAAAGCTTGAACTCTTTTATTAGTTCCAATTAAAAGACCTAACGGGATGGCCAAGAGTGTAGCAAGAATAAATCCTGAAGTAATTCTGTAAATACTGGCAGTAAGATCATCTAGAAGATTGAAATTAGCAAATAAGTTGTAAATAGTATAGAATGCTTTTTGCGGACTAGGTAGGAAAATTTCTTTAACAAATGTACTAGCTAAATACCATACAGCAAAAAAAGCAATAAATCCAATTATAGCAAGCAAGAAATATTCTCTTTTTTCACTCAATTTACTGAATTTCATCTATCGAAGAATAAGAAAAAAAAAGAAATTAATAAAGATTTTGGATAAATTCGGGCCTCATGTAGTCATCAGCGTTGATTTGCTTATCACTTACACCCTCTTCGTACCAAATCTTTTGAGCATTTCTCATCACATCGTACATTTTTCCAGGATTTTCTTTGGTTCCAAAGTCTTCTACGTTATCTTCGTAATAAGTCCAAGTCAATCCGGATTCAATGTCTTTGTATTCAGCAACACTTAATTTCATTGCATCAGCCAAGATTTGGTAAGCTTCTTCAGAATGTTCATCTTTGAACTTCAAAGCTTTAAACCATGCTCTTAAAACTGCTTTTGTTTCTTCAGGGTTGTTATCAACAAACTCTGTTCTTCCTGCTAAAACATCAACAATTAAACCTGGTGCATCTGCTGAAGTTATCAAGACACTACCATCTTCTCTTTCTACTGCTTGACTTATCCAAGGTTCCCATGTAGCGGCTGCATCAACTTGACCAGCTACGAAAGCTGCTCCTGCTGCACCAGCATCCATGTCTTGAATGATCACATCATCTTCACTTAATCCAGCTTCGTGAAGTAAGTAAAGTAAGAGGAAATGTCCTGGGTCGCCTGCTCTAGTGGCAATAGTTTTGCCTTTCAAATCAGCTACAGTTTTGATATCGTTTGTCGCAACAATTCCATCCCCACCATTTGATCTGTCTAATTCTAAGACAACAACTTCATCTACTCCATTAACAATGTTTAATGAGACAATGTCCAAAGTTGCAGACTCAAAGTCAATATTGCCAGAAGCCATAGCTACTCTACGTTCTCCGACATCTTCAATCCAGGTAGTTTCAACATTTACGCCCTCTTCTGTAAAGAAACCTTTTTCTTCTGCAAGAATGAAAGGAGCGTAACCTGCCCATGTAAAGACATTAAGTTTAATTGTTTCTTGTTCTGCTTCTTGTGTAGCACATCCAGCTACTAAAAGTAATGCGATCAATCCGATTGCAAGTATGTATTTTTTCATTTTTGGTTTACCTCTTTTGGTTATATTTACCTATTATATGTTTTTGATTTAATAGGTTTGTTCTTCATTAATTAGTAGTTACTTTTGTATGATATAAATCTTTGTCGTACCATAGAGGTACGAAAGTAATATAAAGAAAGAATGATTTAAGCTTAAATATGGACACAACAATCTTAAGAACGATTGGTTTAACTACGAATGAGATCAAAATTTACATTACTTTGCTTAAAATAGGCTTAAGTACAGCCTACGAATTAAGCAAAAAAACAGATATCTATCGAGTTCATGTTTATGATAAACTTGAACAATTAATGGAAAAAGGATTAGTTACCCACGTTTATAAAGGGGCAAAAAAACATTTTCAAGCAACAGAACCAGAAAAAATATTACAATATTTAGAAGATAAAAAACAAAAACTAGCTCAAGAAGAAGAGCAAGTTAATCAACTCTTACCTGAACTAAAAGCTTTAACTAAATTACCTCAAGAAGACACTAAAGTAGAAGTTTTCAAAGGTAAAGAAGGTTTAAAATATTTCTTAAAAGATATTATCAAAACAAAAAAAGAAGTTTTAATTACTGGAATTGATGATGCTAAATATAATGAAACTTTGCCAATCTTTATGCAACAATATTTTCGCGATTTGAAAATAAATCAGATTAAAGAAAGAATAATTACAGTTAAGAAAAAAGGGGTTTTTCTTTTCAAAGAAAAAAATGCTCCCACTACAAATTATAGATATTTAGAAGAAAAACAGTTTAATCCCACCAATACAATTGTTTATGGTAATAAAATTGTAATTGTTTCCTGGGGAACTCCTGTAACCGCAACAATGATTGAAAATAAAGGAATCGCAGAAACCTATAGAAACCATTTTGAACATTTATGGAAAATTGCTGCAAAAAAACTTTAATTATTTCTAAATAAACTACTCTTATACTTCTCTTCTTGAAAAGGTTTCATTCTTTTAATCTCTGGACGTAAATTAAGTTTCACCAAATCTTCTTTTAATCTCTCTTCCTTAACATCTTGATCATATCCTAAACAAAGAACTTCTGGTTGTTTCTCTTTAATAATTTTATACTTGTCTTCTAAATCACCAAGAACAGCTTCATCAACAACTTCGACTTTTTTAACTTCGCTAAGTCTTTGATTTTCATCATAGGTTGTTTCTTTATTTGTATTCTTATCTCTAGCAACAATAACAATTAGATAATCGCCCAACTCTTTTGCTTGTGAGAAATAGTTTAAATGACCTTTATGCAAATGGTCAAATGTTCCAAAACAGATTACTTTAATCATAAGTAAAGAAAAAAAAGGTAATATAAAAAGTATTCTAAATTTTTCTAACAAAAAAAATTACTAAGTTATTTTTTTATCAACAGAAAAACCACCGGACTTTATTTTCTTACAAATTGGGCCCACAAATTCATTTACAGTCTTAGGGAATTCATGTATTAAAATAATATCTCCTTGATTTAAAGGATTCAAGCTTGCTAAGATATCGTTGATCTCTTTTTTTGGTTTCCAATCTTCTGGGTCTTTTGACCAAAACCATAACAAATATCCCATTTCATTAAGTAAATTATAAACTTCTTTTCTTAAAAAAAATAAAGGCCGATCACCATAAGGAAAGCGAAACAATTTCAAAGTTCTTTTAACTCCTGCAAGTCTATAAACTTCTTCAATAATTGAATCATTTGACTTTATTTCAGTAACTAACTGTTTTTTGTTAAGTTTGGAAAAAGGAATGTGAGACAAAGAATGATTACCAATAACAAAACCTTGTTGAACCGCTTTAATAATATTAGCCCTATATTTCGGATGTTTTAAAGCAATTTTTAATCTTTTACCCACCCAAAAAAATACTGCTTTAGCCCCCACTTTATTTAAATTATTAATTAAAGAAATAAAATTAGCACAACCAAAATCAATATCAAAATTTTTATTTTCTTCCTGCATGTGCAAATCTTTTTTATCATTATGAATCCAAGGACCATCATCAATAGTAATGTATACTCCTTTTTCATCTAACTTATTAATTTCTTGAGAAGAAAATAAAAAATGATCCAATAAACCACTTGCCCTATGAAATACACGATATTTTTTTGTAGCGTAATAACCTAAACTAAAACCAACAACCCCCGCGGCTAAAACGCCAGATTTAATTAAAAACTTTCTTTTTGAAAGTCTAGATAATCCCAATTCTAAAGCTTTGAGCCATTTTTCTAAATTTTCAACTTCTTCAATTAAATCTCTTTCTTCTTTATTAAATTGTTGAGTTAATTTTTTAATTTCAGGATGAACTTTCCGATCATTCGATAATTTAATTAAATGTTTAATTCCACTCCTTAAGTTCCCCATATATTGTGAACTCCCTGCAATTAATTTTTTTTCAGGTACTTCTATGGTCATAATAATTTCTGAAACTTCTTTAGGACTAAGGGTGGCTAGAACTTTCAAATCTTCTTTAACTGTTAGAAGTTTTCTTTCAGCTGTTCTTTCAGATTTTCCAATATATCTTAAGATTAATAATGCTTTTTCTATTTTTTTAGCTTTATGATCTATGTTATTATCTTTTTCAACTTCCAAAAGTTCTTGATGTAACTTCTCTAAAAATTTAAACTCTGTAGCAAACCATTTAATTGCAACTTTAACATGTTTTTCTGGTTTAATTGACATAACATCTTAAGTAGTAGAACTGATTTTTTAAACCTTTCTTAATAACCTCATTTTCTGCATCCAGTATAAGCTAGTGTAAATTTATTTTTCATTTATCTTCCAACTTAGCCTTCTTGATAATCATTCTCGCCACATATTCACTCTCTTCCTGAATTTCAAATTCTTCAATAACTAATTTCTTCTTGAATAAAGGACAATCAAGAACTAACGATTCAAATTCGCCACCTTCCCCAGCAACATTAGAACCAATCTTGTCTTTTAATTCTTTTAATTTAAGCAAATCAGTATTATCAATAACTTTGTTCAACCAATTTTTATTTAAACCATCCGCGGCAATAGCAGTGAAAATAAATTCAAAACCTTGATCAACTAATTCCTGCATTTCTTCTTCTTGATTTTTATGCCATAACGGATTAACACATTTTAATCCTAATTTCAAACAAATCTTTTCTATCCGAGAACTTTGATATTCAGAGAATAAAGCTCCGGTGATAACTCCCTCAAATTCAAACTTTTCTTTGGCTACTTTGATTGCTAATTCTAAATCTTCTAACTCCACTTCTTTCTCCCCTTCAGAACTTGCAATGATATGCGGCATCTCCATTGCTTCTGCTTGCAATTCCGTTAATTCTATTGCTGGAGTGTGAAACATGTATGAATCGGGATTATCTGATTGAATGGTAATTAAACAAGTGATCTCATTACCTGCTTGCTGAGCTAAATGGATTGCGTAAGTTGAATCTTTTCCTCCGGTGAATAAAGCTGCTAGTTTCATTTTAAATTAAATTTATACGAAATTTTATAAATTTATAGGAAATAATACAACTATGCAAGAAATATTCATCCAGAACAATGAATTAATCCATAAACTAGATTGGGGTAAATTAATTGATACTTTTCATACTGAAGAAATTATTACCAATAAAGAAGAAGCAAAAACAATTCTCAAAGAAAAACTGATCCAGGCGGTAAAGTCAAGATTACCAACAGAAAAGTTTGGCATTTTCTTCTCCGGAGGAGTAGACAGTTCTTTCATTGCTGCCATTGCTAAAATCTTCCATCAAAACTTTACTTGTTACGTTGTTGGCTTTCAAGATGATGAAACTAAAGAACCAGACGATATTACTGAAGCTAAGAAGGTAGCTAAAAAATTAAAACTCAATTTAAAATATAAAATTTATAATTTAGAAGAAACTGAAACCATCATTAAAAAAACAATAACTATCCTTAAAAAAGTAAATAAAACAGATGTTGTTAATATTGGTGTTGGTGCAGTAGTCCTCGCCGCTGCAGAATTAGGCAAAGAAGATAACATCAATTACTTCTTCTCTGGATTAGGTAGTGAAGAAATCTTTGCCGGTTATGATCGCCATGATAAAGTTGCCAATATCAATCATGAATGCTGGCAAGGTTTGAAATATATGCATGATCGAGATTTAGTTAGAGATTTCAATCTCGCTAAAGAATTAAACATCGAAATAAAAACACCCTTCTTAGATAAAGATTTAATTGCGTATGCTATGAAACTTCCTGGTGATTGGAAAATCCAAGAAGAAAAAAAGAAAGTAATTCTCAGAGAAGTTGCCGAAGAATTTCTCGGTGAATTCGCTTGGCGAAAAAAGAAAGCTGCTCAATACGGAAGTTGTTTTGATAAAGCCATTAACAAACTTACAAGAAAGAACGGCTTTAAGTTAAAGAAAGATTATTTAGATAGTTTGTAATTAATCCAAATGTAATTCTAAAATATCTTCGTCCAGAAGTTTATGTCTCAAACTAACTTTCTGTGCTGGATGCTTCGCACTTTTTCCCCAAACTCTCGCAAACTTAAACTTTTTAACAAAATCTTTATGTGTTTTTGAACAAACATCTCTTATTGTTGCTCCACGGTAAATTATCATTGGTTCTTTCATGTCTGCTTCCTTACGGGGTTCTTTCATGTAAATTCTAATAAAATCTAACTTCTGAAAAATAATTTCTCTCAATAAATCAATATTTAATCCATCTTCAGCAGAAACAACTAAATCTGCATTCAACTCTTTTTTCACTTTAATTACTTGAGCAGCATTAGCTAAATCTACTTTAGTAATACAAGTTAATGAGGGGACATACTTTTTATTACTTTCAATACAATCAATAAAATCATCAATATCAATCGGACTTCTAATTAAAACTTCAGCATTAACTAATTTAAATTCTCTTAAAACTTTTTTTATCGTTTCATCATCAACGTTCAATTCAACAGTTTTACCAATTTGAATTCCGCCCTGTGCCTTTTTCTTGATCCACACTTGTGGCTTTTTTTTATTAAGTCTAATTCGAGATTCCCAAACTTCTCTTAAGATGGCAGGATAATGTTCAGGATGATTAACATCAATCACAATTAAAACTAAATCTGCATTTTGAATAACCGTTAAAACTTCTTTTCCTCTTCCTTTACCTGAAGCGGCTCCAGAGACAATTCCTGGAACATCTAAAATTTGAATCTTCGCTTGTTTATATTCCATCATTCCTGGAACAACTGATAAAGTAGTAAATTCGTATGCTGCAACTTCAGAATCTGCTCCAGTTAACGCATTTAATAATGTGGACTTACCCGCAGAAGGAAAACCTAACAATAAAACCGTTCCGTCACCAGACTTTCTAACGGTGTAACCATGTTCAGACTTTCCAGTTTTTTTAGAAATTCGTGCTTCTTGTTTTTCTTTAAGTTGAGCAATCTTTGCTTTAACAATACCAATATGACCTTGCGTTGCTTTATTGTATTTGGTCTTTTTTAGTTCGTCCTGTAATTCTTTAATTTTTTTATTATTGTCAACCATTATCTTTCATCAATAAATCTAGTACACTTTATATATATTTTCGCAATTTTTATAAAGGCTCTTATTAATTTTAGAACTTATGGTAAACGGAACAAGTGTAACTAATGCGGTTGGAGTTGCACAATCATATTTTTATACAGTTATTGTAGGAATAGTAATCTTATTAGCAGGTTTTGGCTTAGGTATCTTAGTCCAAAAACTTCTTTACAAATTATTACAAGAGATTGGCTTAAATAAAATTATGAATAAAGTAGGGATAACATTCAATTTAGAAAAATGGGTTAGTAATATTATCTCTTGGGTAATCTATTTAGTTTTTATCGTTATTTTCCTCAACCATCTAGGAATTACCTCTATTGTTCTTTATTTAGTTTTAGGAGCAATTTTAATGTTAATCGTCCTAACTTTTTTAGTGGGATTAAAAGACATCATCCCAAATTTTATTGGTTGGTTGTATATTCAGAAAGATGATAAAATTGTTGTTGGCCATAAGATCGATGTTAAAGAAATTTCTGGCATTATTGAAAAAACAGGTTATTTAGAAACAGAAATCAAAACTGAAAATGGAGATATTCTTTATGTTCCAAATTCATTATTCTTAAAATCAAAATATCGCTTAAGAAAAAATAAAGATTAATTTTGCTTAACTTCTTTATCTTGTTGTAATTCTGCCATTACTTCTTTTTGTAACTCTTCAACGTTTTTCTGTAAAGTTTCTTCCTGTTGAGAAAAGTTTTTTAATCGAACATCGGCCACTTCTTTCTTTTCGTTTAAGTCTTTAACTAAATCTTCTTTAGAAGCAGAAAACATAATCTTCCCTACAATCTTATAAGCTTTTTCTGTTGATCCTAATTCATTTAAAGCAGAATTAAGTTCTAATAACTGATTTTGAATTTGCTGTTTCTGTAAAGCAACATTTTGCAAATTTTGTTGAAGAAGCTGTAACTGTTGAATTTTTTCTGACATTTTATTGCGCTTTAATTTTATTTACTGTTCTTCGGTCTTTGTATAGAATCTTACCACCACAATAGGGGCATCTAACTTTAGTAGTTAAATATTCGTCATCCACTTTCTTTCCACATTCAAAACAAACATAATACATTTTTTTCCCTCTAATAAGTATAAGCCTTTCCGGCGAACTTTACATCACACTTACCACATTCCCAAATTCCAGCAGCTAATCTTTTTACACTAATTTTATTACAGTAAGGGCACTTATGTCTACCCCGATGTTGCTTTTCAACTTTAGCAAACTTTGTTTTTGGTTTTCTTCCGTATCTTGCGTTAAATCTTTTTGTTGGCATGTTTAAATCTCCTTGGTTTGATTATCTTCATAACAATAATGTGGGGCCGCCCAGATTTGAACTGGGGTCTAAGCGTCCCAAACGCCCAATGCTAGATTGCTCCCTCCAAAAATACTACCTTTTGGTGGTCCAAGCTACACTACGGCCCCATCTATTTATATGCTTTTCGTTTGAAAAGCCTACCTTTTTTAAATACTTTGCTATTGATTTTTCTTTATATAAGCAAATGTTGTGTTTTCCGGCAGATTTAAACTCAAAATCATGAATCTTTGAAACTTCTAAAACATCATTAATAAGGTTATTAGAATGATTAGTGAATTTAATATAATTCTTTTGATCTCTTTTACAATTATAAACACATCCATCCGTATCAATAAGTCCTTTAAGACAACTTAATGAGTATATTCCATTATCTTTAACCCATGATGGTACCTCCACTTGATTTTTTACTTTATTACCTCTCTTAATACCATATTTAACTAAAAGATTTGATAAATTTTTATTATATACATAAACAGTTATGGTATTTGACCTTTGAGAAAAATACTCTTTTGAAGTAATTCCAAATAATTCATAAATTAATTCTTTTATGTAATTAACATATGGTTTTTCATTTTTGCTCAAAGTAATTCTAAGCATATTGTGATACAAATTTCCATCTCCAAGTATTATGCCTATTAATTCGGCAAATTTTTTATTCTTTCCAGTAAAATTTATTTTTGGAGACTGACTGTGTTTTCCAAGATTTTTTTGAGGGGAAAAATGTATTTCTTTAAAATTTAAATCTTTTAAATTAATTATTTTACTAACTTTATTTAAGTCGTTTAAAGAAATTGTTTTGTTTTTGTAAATCAAATTTTTTATATTTGACTTTAAAACTAAATTTTTAGAAAGCTCTTCTTGATTTAATAAAATTAATTTTCTAAAATCTTTTGTAATTAAATATCTCATTTGCTGCTAC